>DASTAO010000100.1:0-6359 GCA_035712525.1 Kapaibacterium sp. (SeqCode) | reverse complement strand
TGCCGGCTTTTGTTTTTTTAATGGCAACCGATAGCCTGCTATCGGCATCACCGATGGCAAGCCAGTTTACGCCGGCATCGGTTGTTCTCCACAGCGAATATCCATCGCTACAATGGCCACAAGCTAATCCGTCGGCCGAGTCGAACATCAGAATATCCTGGATCCCATACCCACCGTTTAGATATTGTACCGTCGAGCGCTTCCAGGTAATGCCGCCATCGACGGTCATATATAATGCAGGGTTAACCGATCCGTTAGGAACGGTTGCAAGGCTTACAAAGCCATGAAGTTCATCGGTAAAATAAACTGTATGCGGAGCAGAACTAAAACTACCAATTTCTTGCCATTGTAATTGGCCTATTGCTACTTGAGAAGTAAGTATCGTAGCAAGAATCATTAATAGGGTAATACGACCAATATTCATATTGACCTTTCTCTGAGTAATTAAAGTTGCCGCATAACGGCCAGCACAACAAAATTACAACAAAATTCTCAGAGATCGCGAAAAACAGCCGACGCCTTTTACGCTGCCGCAGCCATCCTCAACTCCATTTCGCGGCGGACGATCTGTTCAAGCTGATTAATGAACCAGGGGTCGATCTTGGTAATGGCATGTATCTCGGCATTCGACATTCCAAGCTTTATCGCAAATCGAATGGAGAAGATCATGTCGGTACGGCGCTGACCGAGGCGTTCTTTGATGATCTGTAAGGTACGTATTTTTTCGGTATCGGTCATCGAGTCGATATCGAACTCATCTTTACCATCCGAGCCAAGGCCGTAACGACCTTGCTCAAGAGATCGGATAGCTTTTTGGAAAGCCTCTTTGAACGTACGGCCAAAAGACATTACTTCGCCGACCGATTTCATCTGCACGCCAAGCTGCGAACTGGTTGCGCCGATGCCTTTGAATTTCTCAAAGTCCCAGCGGGGGATCTTTACGACGATGTAATCTATCGTCGGCTCGAATGAAGCGGGAGTTGTCTTCGTAATATCGTTTGGAATTTCATCGAGCGTATAACCGACTGCAAGTTTCGCTGCGATCTTCGCGATCGGGAAGCCGGTAGCCTTCGAAGCCAAAGCCGATGAGCGCGATACGCGGGGATTCATCTCGATCACAAGTAATCTGCCATTTTGCGGATTAAGGGCGAATTGAATATTCGAGCCACCCGTCTCGACGCCGATGGCGCGGATGATCTTTATCGAAGCATCGCGCATGATCTGATACTCTTTATCGGTCAGGGTCTGTGCCGGAGCAACCGTTATCGAATCGCCGGTATGAACACCCATTGGATCGAAATTTTCGATCGAGCAAATGATGACGACATTATCGGCCATATCGCGCATCACTTCAAGTTCGTATTCCTTCCATCCAAGAACGGACTCTTCAACCAGTACCTGTGAAACCGGCGAAGCATCAAGGCCGCGCTGGACGGTCTCCTTAAATTCCTCTAGATTATACGCAATGCCGCCACCGGTACCACCAAGAGTAAAGCTAGGCCGAATGATCGCCGGGAAGCCGACCATATCGACAAGATCAAGCGCTTCATCTACGGTATGAACAAATCCACCACGAGCCATCTCAAGGCCGATGGATGTCATCGTTGCTAAAAATTCTTCGCGGTCTTCAGCTCGCTTAATGGCATCCGGTTTTGCGCCGATGAGTTCGACGTTGTACTTCTTTAAGATACCGAGGCGATCGAGCGACATTGCAGCATTAAGCGCTGTCTGCCCGCCCATGGTTGGCAGAATGGCATCCGGTTTTTCTTTAGCAATGATGGCTTCGATGTAATCGGGAGTAATGGGTTCGATGTAGGTCGCATCGGCCATTTCCGGGTCGGTCATGATCGTTGCCGGATTGGAGTTGACGAGGATAACCCGGTATCCTTCTTCGCGAAGAACCTTGCAGGCCTGGGCGCCGGAATAGTCAAATTCACAGGCCTGGCCGATGACAATGGGGCCAGAGCCGATGATGAGAATGCTTTTAATGTCAGTCCGTTTGGGCATAGTTTTGCAAAAATAGGGTGCGAGATGAGATCGTCGGGGTCTGCTAACAAAAACTTTCGGTTTTTTGATACCGAAATTACGCGGGTAGTTCGGGAGGATATAATTTGATAATAAAACAGGCAGCTTTTAGTAGACTGCCTGCTCGTAAAACTAAAAAATTGAAATCAGTGGCTATTTCTTCACCAAACTCTCAGTCCCCTTAGCCATCTCCAAATGCTTGCGTAATGTTGCGAGCGTCATTGATGCCCACATCTTGAGTTCTTCGTCTTTGCCTTCGTTTGCTTCTTTTTCGAATAGCTTTATATCTTTTTCGTGGTCTTCTACCATCATGTCCATGTAGTCTTTATCGAAATCGCTTCCGGTTTTCTTTGCAAGGTCGTTATATTCTTTCTGATGTCTCTCGCCGATCGTTGCAGGAAGAGTAATGTTCTTTCTCGTGGCAATGGCCTTAAGTTCGTTATTGCCGCGCGTATGGTCATCAATCATTGTTGTGCCAAACGCTTTTACGGATGCATCTGAAGCATTCGTCTGGGCAAGCTGACCAAGTTGGACTTCCATCATACTTCCTTCAAAAGCAATAACAGCAAACTTTGCATCACCGAGTTCGCTTTCGGAAAGGGTTGCCTTGTTCTGCTTCATTGCCACTTTTTTGCTATCGTTACTGGAGGTACAAGCGCTCAGTGATATAAGGGCAAGTGCAGTTAAAACAATAATTTTTTTCATGATCTTACTATGATGATCTCGTGGAATTTGGTGGGCTATTCAAAACTACTAACTTCATTATCTCTCGAATGGATTTAAATGCTTATAGAGAGGTGAGTACTTCTCAAACCACCTCCTAATTCTTTGCGTACTTGCAGATGAGCCCCACGGATACCATTATTAGTTATGCGCAAATTCATTATTCTACTACTATTCGTTTCGATCAGTTCAACGGTAATCGCTCAATCGGGGACGCCGGTTGTCATTAATCCTGTTGCTGGTATAAATTTTTCAACGTTATCGGATCCGCCTTCCGGCTTTACTTCTAAAGGGTCATTGGGTTGGCAATTCGGAGGCAATCTTCGTCTTGGTGGGAAGATATTTCTGCAGCCGGGTTTGCAATTAGCCCAGTTCGGTTCTGAGCTGTCACGCGATGATATCAATCCGTTCAATACCGATACTTTTAAAACGACACTGACAATGCTTCGCATCCCATTGTTAGCGGGAGTCCAGTTTCTCGATACGCAAACCAAGGATGCGGTAAACTGGAATATGCATGCCGGCTTTGCGATCGAGATGGTTTTAGGAACAACCGGTTTGTTAACCTCGGATGATATAAATACTTCGCTCTTCAGTGCAGTTATCGGAGCAGGTGTCGATATTTATTCGGTGACGCTCGATGTCGATTACGAACTTGGGCTTTCCAAATTTTATAAGGATAGCGGCCGCTTCAATTCGAATACAAAAAATAATGTACTTCTTATTTCCATTGGCTGGAAGACGATTTTATAGCCAATAATGCATGTTTTCTGGCATATCATTTGCAGTATCACTGGAAAAAGGCAAAAGTTATGAAAAAGCTGATTGTAACATTATTACTGATCGCTGCTACGGGAGCAGCAAACGCACAGGTTCATTTTAACCCGATCGTGGGCGTGAATACTTTCTTCCTATCCACTGATCCGCCGAGCGCAACAAGCGACGTTACAGCCGGATGGACGATTGGGCTCAATCTTCGTACCGATGGTTTAGTCTTTTTTCAACCGGGCTTACACTATATGTCGATGCATAATGGCGTACAATTTGATGTTAGCGGGGGAGGAGCACAATACCGGGATGATATTTCGATGCTTCGCATTCCGTTACTCGCCGGCGTTGGTTTTGGGCCGCTGAATATTCACGGCGGTATTTCGCCATCGATCATGCTCAGTGCTACCGATCATAATACCGGGGCGGATAAGATGGATGTGTATAATGCCTTCCAAGCTGCATTCACTGTTGGAGGTGGCATACAGATCTTGTTATTGACGCTCGACGTCGATCTCGATTTCGGTATTACAAATGTCTATTCGAAACCGGAGACTGTATATGGCACGACATACGATGGTACGCTATCGGGTGTCAGAGTTAATCTCGGATTAATGTTCTAAAGTATTGAAGCAGTAATCGGCCGTTTGGTGTTCTTCCTTCGATGAGAACTGTTGCAGTCGTCGGAGGAGGGATAACTGGGCTGGTTACTGCCTATGAGTTGCAGAAGGCAGGGGCTGCGGTTAGCTTGTTCGAAGCTAGCGATCATGTTGGGGGGCCGATCAGATCTTTTCACGAGAATGGTTACCTCGCTGAGGCTGGTCCAAATACACTTCTTGAAACCTCTACTGATATTTCTTCCCTTATTGAAGAGCTTGGTATTGCATCGCAACAAGTATATGCCAATGCTGTATCTAAGAAACGATTTATTGTCCGAAATCATAAGCCTATAGCAGTACCGACTTCACCACCCACGTTTATTAGCTCCCCACTATTTTCGCTTTCCGCAAAACTTCGTCTGCTTCGGGAGCCGTTCATCTCAAAAAAGAAAGATGGTGTGGATGAAAGCCTTGCGGATTTCGTCAGGCGGCGTTTAGGGCAGGAGTTTCTCGATTATGCGATCGATCCGTTTGTCAGTGGTGTCTATGCCGGCGATCCGGAAAAGCTTTCTGCCAAACATGCCTTTGCAAAAGTAACAGCGCTGGAAGAAAAATATGGCTCGCTTATTCGCGGTCAGATCAAGGGAGCGAAAGAGCGAAAGAAAAGTAATACGGTCTCGAAAGACCGGGCAAAAATGTTTTCATTCGATCAGGGCTTACAGGTGCTTATCGATGCGTTAGTTTTTCAGTTGAAAGCAGTCGTAAATCTTCAAACACCTATAGATCGGATCGAGCAGAACCAAGGATGGAATCTCTTCTCTAATATGCGATCGGTAGGTATCTTCGATGCAGTTGTATTGACGATGCCTGCTTATGCCTTAAGCACTCTACCTGTTAATGGCAAACAGCCGCTCTCATCGTTATCGGAAATATATTATCCGCCGGTAACATCGCTGGCATTGGGCTTCCGTCGTGAGGATGTTGCCCATCCACTTGATGGATTCGGGATGCTTATTCCTAAAGCAGAGGGATATAAAATACTCGGTACGTTATTTTCATCAACGTTATTTCCGAATCGTGCACCGGATGGGAAAGTATTATTAACTACCTATATCGGCGGTGCTCGCAATCCTGAGATCGCATTACTTGGCGATGAACAACTTGTTGAGGTAGTGCTAAATGATCTGCGAGATCTTCTCGGGGTGACTGGTAAGCCTACTTATGTTCACCGTACTATGTTTAAGAAGGCGATCCCTCAGTATAATGTAGGATATCAAAAGTATAAAAATGAAATGGATGACTTTGAAAAAAGTAATCCGGGTCTGTATTTAGCCGGAAATTTTCGTACTGGGATTTCTGTCTCCGACTGTATCAATGCTGCTATTGCATTCTCAAAGAAGTTAGAAAAAACAGCCTAATTTCATTGCATTTTACCGCGTTTTGTGGCATCATTATTGTAAAAGTTAAGGTGAATTCATTAATTCATTCTCGAAAGGAGACTGATTATGATCAAACTTCACCCCAATCGAATATACCAGATACAATATCCACAAAATAATCCGCACAAGCACGGTACAACTGTTTATTTTCAAACGTTAGATGAAGTGCCTGAAGCAAAGCACTTAATTAAAGTAAAGGATTGCCAGTCTGGTACTATCATGGATCTGATTTTTTTATTATCACATCCATGGCTCCATCTGCGTGAGCATATAGGAGAAGTACCACTGATAGTTAATAATTGTTAACAGCCGTTTATGCGCCCCGACTTGGTCGGGGCTTTTTTATCCCAGCTGTTAGCTTCGCCAATACCTTAAGGGATTCCTCATTTCGCTTCGCTTCATTCGGAATGACAATAGTGGTAGGATATTTCAATTGTCATTCCGACCGGAGGGAGGAATCTGTGACTAGACAACTCTTTACTAACCTCAATGCTATTAAAAGACCTGATCCTTGCTGATTCCTCACATCGCTTCGCTCCGTTCGGAATGACAGTGTAAATGAGGGGCATTCTGAACTTTTCGCATTATCGCTAAGGTTACCCAAACCGATGACGACCCGCTCGATCGACCGCCTTAATATCCTCTTGATGATCGCCTCCTGCATTCTGGCGTTTATTTTTCCCTTCCAGTTATTCTTATTCTCCTTTGCAGTGCTCGGGCCGTTGCATTATTTTACGGAGATCCCATGGTTGCATGGAAAGAAGTATTACACCGGTGGAAAGTATGACTATGTTTTATTATTAGG
>DASTAO010000099.1:0-14220 GCA_035712525.1 Kapaibacterium sp. (SeqCode) | reverse complement strand
ATACTGACTCTTTAACGCTGAGCGAACCAACTCTACCTGTTCCATGGCATCAAATTAGTTTTGTAATGCTTTGATCGCCAAGTATGCCTGCATCGCCGCGCCAACTTTCAACGATTCTTCATCCACCGTAAAGTGATCGTTATGAATATCGGCAGTAATTCCCTGCTCGATATTACGGATGCCGAGACGGTAAAACGTACCAGGTACTTTTTCGAGGTAATACGCAAAATCCTCAGCCGCCATTAATCGCTCAGCCTTAAAGACGTGATCGCTGCCAAATAATGCCTGTGCAGCATCTTCGGCAAACACGGTCTTCGATGGATCATTAAATAATACCGGATAGCCTTTATCGATCAAGAGATCGTAATGGGTACCGGCAGCTTCGCAAACTCCTCTAACGATCTGCTCAAGACGTTTGTGAGCGTATTCGCGCCACTCCTTCGTCATCGAACGAAGCGTGCCGACAAGCTTTACTTCCTCAGGGATAATATTCGGAGCAAATCCTCCGTGGATCGATCCGATGGTAATAACACCTTGGGAGAACGGATCGAGATTTCGCGATACTAACGTCTGCAATGCAAGAATAAGCTGCGAGGCCGTAACGATCGGGTCGGTCGCAAAATGAGGCCGTGCGCCATGGCCGGACTTCCCTTTTATCGTAATGTATAACTCATCAGCGCTTGCCATCATCGCGCCTTCGCAAAAGCCTACCGTGCCGGCATCGTGCTGAGCGATGACATGTAATCCGTAGATCTCATCAACACCATCGAGCACTCCGTCGTCGATCATATATGGCGCACCGCCGGGATTTTTTTCTTCACTCGGCTGAAAGAGAAACCTAACTTCACCATTGATCTGATCTTTCAATTCCGAAAGGATCATGGCTGCACCTAAACCGATAGCCGTGTGCGCATCATGCCCACAAGCATGCATCTTTCCAGTGTTCTTTGAAGCAAAGGTAAGGCCGGTCGCTTCCTTGATCGGCAACGCGTCCATATCACTTCGAAGCGCTACTACTTTCTTACCTCCATTACGAATTTTTCCGACGACACCTGTTTTTGCAATGCCCGTCTGGACTTCAATGCCGAGTGAGCTAAGCGTCTCTGCAACCAGTTTGCCCGTCTCATGCTCTTCAAATGCTAATTCAGGATTAGCATGAATAGTCCGTCGCAATTCAACAATGCGTGGAAAATGCTTTTCAGAAAGAGCCTTAATTTGTTGTTCGATCGACATTAATACTATTATTTTTTCCTCACCACAAACCGGATTTCAGGCGGAACAAGTTGCAACACTTCAATACCTTTTGGGGCCTCGATCACCGGAGCGACTCGCGAAATGGAATCGAATTTCATGGCATCATAAGTGATCGTGGCTTTTAACAATTCAGGTTTCAGTTTTGCTAACTGATCGACACCACCGCGAAGCACCACCGTCAATGATGCCGGATCGAGCAGCAATTCACGATCGCTCGGAAGTGCTTCAATAGTAACCGGTATATCGGTGAATGTACGCTCGGCAACGGCCTCGATCGTTACCCGAACCGATACAGTCTTAACCGATCTCGAAGTAAGAATATCAGCCAGAGTATCGCTTAGCTCGATCGTTTGAGTAAAGCTTTCATGAGCTCCGCGAGAGCGTAACCATTTTGTCGGGTACGCCATGATGGAATCGATGATCGTATTCGACCCGTGAATAGTGACTGATGATGGGGTAATCTGTGGCTCACCTATAACGACAAATCCAGATGCCGGTTGAATATCGGTACGAAGTTCGATCGGTATTTTCCGGGCGATCTCGCGCGAGAATTGGATTGCAAGCGAATCCGGTTCGATCTTTACGAGCTTAACATCGCTCGGCAATGAACTTCCCGAGATAAGCTCATCGCGAGTCACATAAAATTTAGTAAGGAGAGTTCTCGGATCGCGCTCGGAAAGATCGAGCTTAAGTTTCGAGCTGCTTCCCGACCGAAATACTAATAACCTCCATCCCGGACCTGAAATGCGAGTGTGAATTTTCTGCGGTAGATCGTTCGAAACAGCATAGCCTGCAGGAGCGGTGATCGCTAACGGAAGATCCACATCGATCTCATAATTTCCGGATAAATGAACATACCCCCACAGCAGCGCAGCAAAAAAGATTGACGCGATAAGAATACCAATCCTGCGAGAGAAATTCAAGATTTACTCCCCTCTTGAGAAGTGCTAGGGTATGGCACTACCATTAACTAGGAAGTACCTGTGTCGAAGGATACAGGATCGAGGAAGGAGTTTTAGGGACGATCATGGCAAGCAGTTCACCCCGGGTTGCTTTTGAAATCTCTCGTCCATGCAGCGGAAAATCGGAAACACTTCTTGCATAGCGGCGCAGTTCATGGACATTCCAATGTTCGATATCGGTAATGTCAAGTTCTTCAGCAGTACGGACGCGCTGTTTCCATTCTTTTTTCTCTTCTGCTTCAGGAGCTTCTGCTAATTTCAGAGATTTCAGAAGCACATCGATCATTGTCCGATCTGGCTTTGCAAAGAAGGCGGTATCGGTCACACCAGCAAGTTCTTTTACGTGAGAGTTTGCATGCTGAACCTCCGCCAAGCCGCCTGCCATTACTACAGTAATAGTACCCGCAGCCGAGGCCGCAGTGGCGCCGATAAGGCGCGCACGGGTCTCCGAGCCGATCGATTGAAGCAGGCGGGCGAGATTGATAGCCCCCGTAACTTCAATGACAGCAATCGATTCTGAATCTTTTATAAGCGCGGATTGCGGCATTCTATATGGCAAATATACGAAAAAAACGCCCGAATTCCTACTATTATCCGTAAAAATCCGGGTAATGAGGTCTTATAACGAGCAGTAACGGCTGTCATTCTGAGCGAAGCGAAGAATCTGAAGATTCGGCGGCTGAAAGGTCAGATTCTTCGCTGCACTCAGAATGACAATTCAAAAGACCCCACTACCAAAATCCGTCTAATCCGTTAGTGTTCCGTTTTCTTAGCGAATAATTAAATGGCCGATCAATTTTTTATTGGCAAGCGCGACTTCGACAATATAGCTCCCGGAAGCCAGAGTATTCTCAGGAATCACTACGCTTTCAATACCGGAAGAATGGTAAACTTCGCGGCCCAATTGATCTACAACTCGTATCGCAGCCGCGAGATGTTCGCTGTTATTTGCCCACGATATTCGCACATCTCCAGAAGCAGGGTTCGGAATGATATGCAATTCCTCCGGCTTGAGAGTAGTCGAAATAACTCCCGATGATTGTATCGTATCGACGATCACTCTCGTTATCACTGCACCCTCAAGATTCGTACAGAAAGAAAATTTTCTGCGATCAGTCACGAGCGAAAGGCCACTGATATATACCAGAGTCGAAGCATATTTTCCTAAGTAGGTATCAAAATTAAATGAGCCGAGATAGACAGAGTCACCTGTTAACTTAACCGATGGAGTATGTGCAATGGTAACTTCCAAGGTATCATTACCGGTATACGATGATTTATAAGTCCAGCCCGGGGGTGGGGTATAATGCTGGGCAACTTTGGTTGGCGAAATATCGAGCATCGACTGATCATAATTGATCGAGAACGAAATTTCATCAACGGCTAATGTATCAATACCTCTACCCGGTGGAAGATATATACTCACTGGTAGATCTATCTTTTTATTAGGGTTAGTATGGATCGTCGCTAATCCGACGGGAAAGACAAATCCCATCCCACTCGAAACCGGCTTCTGATAACTACGCACGATCCCGGAATCCTGATCGACTACAATGAACTGATTCATCCGAACGTCTTTCAACACCTGCCGTCCGCCAGGCTGCCAAATGATCACAACCGAGTCAATGATATCGGATGCATTGCAATTGGGGGGGCCGAAACCGAAGTGGGCGAGTAACGGAGAATAGCCCAATGTGCTTTGATTATATCCTATTTCACGATATTGAGCAGAACCTTTCAGATAGGCAATAACCCTCGTCCCGATTCCTTCGGTATTTGCTTTGTGCCCATTTAAGGTTACAGAAAGCCATCTATTAACATTACCTTCATTATGATATAACCGAGTAAAATTTGGGGTAACTGTTAGAAGATCAAGAAAGCCATCGTTATCATAATCTGTCCATGCAAGGACACTTTCAAGTTCGCTTTGCTTTGGATAAATAATCACGCTATCCTTTTTAAATACCGTCGAACTTCCGTACCATATTTGAGTTGACCCATCATATTGATACAGAATCACATCAAGGTACCCATCATTATCAATATCTTGGATATAAGAACTTCTGTAGACGCCTACTGTTAATTTCAAGCCTGACGAAGGTGTTATATCTTTAAACGATCCCCCCTTTTGGTTAAGTAATAAAAATAAATGATCATTTTGACCGTATAATAAATCAGGGTATCCGTCATTGTTTACATCGGCAAAGGCAGCAGTTTGAAACCCATCAATATTCCGATGTTGATTAAGCCAATCATTATCAATACTTTTATAACCGTTAGGTGAACTCACGAAACACAAATCTTTGCTGTGTATATTACCTACATAGTAGTCTGGCTCGCCATCAAGGTTTAAATCTGTTGCTAATAGAACATGTCCTTGCCCGGTGTTGGTAAACAGGTTAACCTGAGAAAATGCTTTACCCGAATCATTTCTTATTTCAAAAGTACCACTTCCGGCTTGTGTGCTTTGCAGAATATCAACATAACCATTGGAGTCAAAATCGGACCATACACAGCCTGTTGAATAATTGCCAGTATTAACTGTTATCGTTTTTTTATCGGTGAAGGTGTAATCTCCATTATTATGCCAGAGAGAAGCATATCCTCGGTCAAAATGATTTTCGTAAAGATCGATTAATCCATCACGATCATAATCGCCCCAACAAATGTGACCGTTATATTCCGGAGTGCGCCCAGGGAACGCAGTGGCTGATAAATTTTTGAATTTTCCACCACCTAGGTTTTTATAAAGCTCCGTTTGCAAATGGCTTGCTTGATTCCCTCTTGCAATGTAAAGATCCAATAAATCATCATTATCAATATCTATCCACTGGGCGTTGTAGGAAGGCTCATCTTGGAAAGAGTCTATACCCGAAGTATCTGTCACGTCTCTAAAGGAAACTTGACCCCAGGAAATACTAACAAATAAAGCTAAAAACAGTAAAATAAGAACCGGTTTTATTGGAGACATATGAACCCTTTCTAAAGATCTGTATTCCGTGCTTTCTTCAGACTCAATATAGCAAGCGGAAATAATAAAATAACCGCTGGGAAAAAGTATCGTGCCTCGGAGTTTATCGGCAACAACACAATTACGAAATAGGCAACAATAGAGGCAGCTATATTGATTTCAGGAAAACGTCTGCGGGATTTCCACCACCCATAAGCGGCAACAAGTAAAAGCAACACTCCAGACAAGGCAGAAAAGATTTTTATAGACGCCCGTACGGGCGATGTAGATATCTCTTGTATAAGTCCTTTTTGGAAATGCTGCGGAAAATCTAAACTATCATTAGTACTTGGCAAAGGATCGTCTTGTACTAATAAGCCCCGTGGCACCAATAGCAGTGGGATTCGTCTCGGAATTAAGGAAAGGAAAAAAACTGGATGCTCTTTAATAATTTCAATTCCTTCACGTAATCGCTTTCGGTCTCTTTCAATTCCATGTGGGTACAGTAAACTGGGATATCCTTCGTGATGCGCGATCCTATAATCACTATACACAGTTCCTAGTGTATCTCCAAATTGGCTGATCCCCTGCCACACCACAGTGCCATTACTATACCCCAGAGGGATTATCTCTCCGGTAAGAGCATAATTTCTTACGGTATGTAATGAAATTATGACGTAAAAAATCATACTCATGAAGCCTATTATCTTTAATGATCTTTTCCAAGTAAAGATCAACCCACAGATAATAACAAGAAAAATTGGAAGGAACATCACATCCGGCCTGGATAGAACCCCTAAACCAAGAACCAATCCAGCCAGCAATGAAGACAAAACTATGGATCGGTTCGAGGTAGAATCGTTTTTATTAGAAAGCACAAATGCCTTAGTAATAAAATAAGTAGTAACAATTAATATCAATGGCATTATTGCCTCAGGTAATATTGTCACTTCAAACCGAGCATGATTTGGCCAGATTGCTGTTAACAGCGCCCCTATGAGTGATAAAAATTCAGAAATTTTTAACAGACGCAATAGCCTATAAACAAAAATACATCCGAAAGAAACAAGTATTGCTTGAATTATTTGGGCGGCAATAGGATGTATGCCAAAAACAAAATATATGGTTGCTAAAAAAGCTGGGTACCCAATTGGTTTATCAATAAAGGGTTCGTACGAATAGTTGTCCGGGCTTCCAAAAGGCGCTATATTAACAAAGAAAACAAAACCTCTTCCCTCGACAACGTTCTTGGCTACGTCAAGACATCTTTCAGAAACACCACCAAAATAATTTGTCCCAGGAAAGATACTAATAAATATGAGGCGAACGGTGAGGGCAATTATGTAGCAACCTATTAGAAGTCGTTTTATCCGAACTTTGGAACTGTCAATCATCTATAATTTCTTTTTCATTCTCCCCAACTTCAACACCCCCCTCGCACTAACACTCAGCTCCCTCCGCATTACGAAGAAGGTGAGAATGCCGAGCACCGTCGTCGAGGCAAAGACGGCTACGGCAGCGCCTTCGGCTTGCATGCTTGGAATGATCAGTCGGTTTAACCCAAAGAAAACGATCGTCGCTGCCAGCGTGGAAAAGAACAAGCCTTTTACATGGCCGGTGCCAATTAGCACATTCGTTGCAACAAGCGAGAGTGGCAAGGTAAATCCTCCGAGCATTAGAATGCGGAAGACGCCGTCGATCCCACTGAATTTATTCTTATAAAAAATATCCATTAATACCGGTGAGCCAAGCGTCATCACAAGCGAGACCGGCACAAGCAATGCAAACGAGAAAAACAACATCCGCTCGATGAGCGACGATAATCCTTCTTTATCGCCCGCAGTATAGGTTTTCGAAGCAACCGGTACTATGAGCAACGTAGCACCCTCGCGAACCGCATCAAAGCCACGATATAATGTCTTTGCTGCTGAAAATAAAGCTACATTCGCAAGCTTTGTCTCAGCCGGAGAATAGATGCCGAGGATAAGCACATCACCCCATTGCTGCAAAGTGAGCAACGCACTTGTCCCTGCCTGAAACTTGGCAAATGAAATGAGTTTACCATATTCATTCCTCGGAACAGACAATAATGGCATTGAAAGAAACGCATCTTTGCAAAACCAAAAAGCAACAACACTTGAAATAAGACCACCAAGAAGATTTATATATAAGAAATCAAGACCGGTATGGAACATACCCAGTGAATGAGCAAGGATCGTAAGGACGATCATCGAACCGTAATACGAAAGATCTACCCAGAAGATTTTGCTAATGCTATAAGTGACCTGCAAATATCTGTTCCCAATTCCCCGAAGAATATTTGCCGCGATGACAACAGGCATCCATAACATCATCGTCGTAAGTTCTGTACTCAGATAAGCGGCTCCAAGGGGTGAGCTTAGCAAGGCAAATATCGCTCCGGAGACCATCATCACCAATACATATAAATTGAAGGATGCCGCTAATATTAGCCCAACCTCCGCTTTATGCTCACTCGCAAATTTGACCATCGGCTGCAGGAAGATCGAATCCGAGAGAACGCAGATGATCAGAAAGATCGACTGGAAGAGCATGAACGAACCATATTCACGCTCCGGTAGTACGTTGATCACAACGACGATCACAGCGAAGCCATAAAGCAATAAGATCGCTTTATCGGCTGCCGCCCAAATACCGGTGGAAAGATGATCTTTTAATTTCAAGACTCCCCCTCCTTTTGAAGGAGGGGGTTGGGGGGTGGTTCTTCCCGAACCTGTTTTAAATTCTCAATAAGCGCCATTATTTTATTAACGCACAGATCGACGCTATACAGCACCTCTTCATTTGTAAACCGAATCACTTCTATTCCGTTACGTTGCATAAATGCTGTTCGATTTGCATCATATTCCAGTTGTCCGGGAAGGTTATGGGTATCGCCATCGACCTCAACAACAATACGATGTTTAGGACAATAAAAATCAGCAATGAATGGCCCGATGCTGTGTTGCCGACGGAATTTGTATCCTTCAGCGCGACGCTTCCGAAGTCCGTGCCACATCTCCTGTTCAGCCCGTGTAAGATCATTTCGCAGCGAGCGGCGTCTTGCTTTTAATTCTCCCTTATTAAAGAATTGTTCGTGCACTAAAACAAACCACCCCCTAACCCCCTCCTTCAAAAGGAGGGAGGATTTTTTTTTAAAATAAAACTTACCGCAAACTCCCCTTCCGGCTTCATCGATAAATGAAGCTTATGGGCCGCTGATTTTCGGCCGTATGACGGCGAAAACTCATACGGGAGCAGTTCTAACTCTGCATCCGCTTTGGAAAGTTCAAAGGAGTACCGATTATTTCGATAATCATGAAGGGTAAATTGTTGTGCACTTACTCGTTCAAGACGCCAACGAGGATGAAAATGAAAATTCCATTCGACCAGATCAACCACCCCAACCCCTCCTTGAAAAGTAGGGGCGTTCATATTGATAATATCTTCAACCAGACATTCATCCTCACCAAGAGTGAACCACCGCTTATGCTTACCTCGCCATTCACCGTATGAAGCTGAGATAGTGATCTTATCTGCAGTTTTTTGAAACGACTCGATCACCGATTTCGGCCTCGTCCTCAGCCAGCCAAAGTTTGGCTTAAGAACCGGAGCCTGAATCTTCGGCATCGTAATGATCACTCCATTATGATACTCAGCGCTTCGATATTTATCTCGCTCCGGCCGGTTACCATTATACACATAAGTACCGGAATCGACAATGATCGGCAGGCCATCGAGATAAATAATTGGCGAAAGGAAATCATCGTGTGCATGAGATGAAAACCCGTCTCCTCCCCATCCGAAATCGCCGGCTCTGACGAAGAGATAATTCTTATCGAACTTAGCAGTAATATGCTCAGCTGTTTTGAATTGATCGGCACGATCGGTAACGGGAAATAGATTTACCCCAAACACAGTATCTTTCCATTGCGGCGAAAGATTGATCACTTTGCCAAAATCACAATCGCCGTACTTTACTACTTCGCCATCGGTAGCAATGATCGAGTTGCGATATAGCTCCATTTTTTTGAACCGGTCGGTGATCGTGGTTCGTGCATCGTGGTTCGTGGTTCGTAGGTATAAATCGGCGAAATCTGTTACGAAGGTATGATACCAACCGGAAGATTCGCGGCTTGCCCCATCGTCGTACGTTTGCTTTAAGATGGAATCTTCAAGTACTTTCTTCGCTCGCAACCGATAGAACTCGTTTTCGGGAAAATCAAAGAGCGATGCAAGAATAAAAAGCCCTGCCGTTTCACCAACAAGATGATTCGAACGGACGATCTTATCGATCGACAACTCAGCATCTAAATAAGCAGCATGCTGCCAGACTGAACGAGCAATAGCTTCGTTCTTATAAAGGTCATACCCCGCAAACGCTAATATTCGAAGTGTTGCAGCCCAGCTAATCCCACGGATACCGATCTCAAGAGGGCTCGACCAATTGACACTTCCGGCAATTGGATTACCTTCGATCCAAGAAAGCAAGCGCCACTCGATCTCATTTACATATTTCTTTTCTTTTGTGAGATAAGCAGCCTGAGCAAGCGTCGGCAAATATTTGAACCGGTTAACTTCCCAGACTATCTTTACATCCTTTGGAGTATCTTCCGAATGTACAGCAGTCTCTTCATAGCGTCGCTTCGGCCAATGCTTTTCTTCGACCGGATCATAATTCCAGGGATCGTGAACGGTTCGGAGTGAATGCAAAAATGTGAAAATATAATTTTCATTACGGAGCATTTCATCAGCACGCTCGATGATCGAAGCCCGCTCTTCATCTGAAACATTGATATCCTTTGCCGGGACCAGCTTGAGGATCGCCGAGCCTGGGTTTTTTCCAAGCAACTTTTCCAATCGGCGCTTCTTTGCCTGCTTTTCAGCAAGCAACGTCACCGTGCCTTTGAGGCCAAGCTTTTGGATTGCGAGTGTGAGGTTACGAAGCGCGCTCATTAAAAATTAGATTCGTCCCTCCATAACACTGCCTGCCAACCATCGTCTTTTGTTTTTCGTCGTAATAGGAAGACAGCACGCCCATCAGTATGCAAAACATCGCTCGGATTAAAGGTTACATCAAGCGAGAACGACCGGGTAACATTAAAGACCGTATCGCTTCCAGTCGAATCAATTACATTACCCCAAAGCAGATCCAGTTGTTCGGCGGAGTTCATTAATTTGCCTGTATAGGTCATTTCCTCATCACGCCCCCATTGCAGATCAAGCCCGCGGTCGTAATTATGATACGAAAAAACAAAATCAGGCGAAAGTAACTGACCGTAGGAAGTAGTATCTTTAAATTGATATGCTGAGCGAAATGATTGGAAGAAGCCTTCGATCGTATGCGGATCACCGAATAAGTTTTGAGGTAACGAGCTATCTAACTCCGGCGCAAATGGATTGCAGGAAGAAAGCAGCATCAAGCTTCCGATGCAAGCCCAGAGCAAAAACCATTGTGGGTGGTAGCGCATCACGAGGCTAACTGGACTTTCAGATCAGTGAAGGTCTTTTGTGGATTCGATGCCTGGACATCATCGATCCAGTTAATGATTCTCCACTCCTGTGTTCCGCCTTCGATGGTCACGAATCGCATATCAAAGATAAGCGAACCGGAAATGGATTCCGGAAGCGTAGAATTCGGTGGAAGCGGAAAAGCGACCGAGTAATTTGCCTGAAGCGTCGCTACCGTTGCATTACTTTGATTGATCTGCAGATTCGTTATCGTAACCTCAAGCCGCGGATTAGTTACTAATGAACTCCGAAGTTTGGTCAGGAAATTCTGTTCGCTCTGCGTATTCCATCCGTCGAATACCAGCTTAGAGGTTGCATCGAGGCCAGGACGGGGGGTAAAAGTATAGACGGCGGGTGTAGTCGCTGTATCGTGAGGAGAAAGGAAACACTTTGCATAATTAGCAGCATCCGCTACTTGCAAGGCTCCCTTAAAATTTTCGAGTAATGTATTTGGCGTACCGGCAGCAGTCCAAAAGAAGGTACTTCCAACATCGGGTGGATCGGGAGTGCGCGTGCTGAAGAGATCGCAGGAAGCAAGCGATAAACATAGCAATAACGCTGAGATCACTATTCGCACTACTGTTCTTTCCTACTAACAATGATACATCTCGGGGAGCGTTCAGCAGAGAACGATTCTCCGCTATAGGTACCAAACATTTTAACAATGCTCATGCCGGCTTGAGTGATCATTCTATCTAACTCCAGATGGTCGAACAACCGAACCGATTCCTTATATTCCGCTTTGCATCCAGGAGAAGAAATAATTATTTTCTTATTAACCCTGCCGTTAACGATCTCTCTAAACTCCTCTACTTCTTCGCCATCATCGAGGTTTCTCATCGAGTGCGGATTAATGGTTGCCAGAAGATATTTAGCATTCAGAAAGTCGAGGACAAAATATCCGCCACTAGCAAGTGATTCACCAACATGAGTGATCACTGCTTCATTATCAGTGTCATTCTCGAAGTATCCGAAACTCGTGAATACATTCATGATGACATCATACTGGCCGGTAAACGACCGCATGTCACTTTCAATGAATGTAACGGCAACATTGGCATCCTCCGCCGCTTGTTTTGCTTTCTTGATAAGTGTTGCCGAAAGATCGATACCGGTGACGTGAGTAAAGCCACGGGTTGCTAAAGCGATCGAATGGCGGCCGGCACCACAGGCAAGATCGAGGATCAGGTCGTCTTTTTTCGGCGCTACCGTTGTAATGATCAACTCAAGGAGTTGCTCAGCTTCAGCAGTATTGCGATGCTTATAGAGCATCAAATACCGTTCGTCGGCAAACCAGTCCTTATACCACATTGCGGAATTGAGAATGTGGGATGGAGTATTGTGACGAATTACACAAGGAGTCTTCCCTCCAATGCTTTTGCCAGTGTTGCATCATCGACAAATTCGAGATCGCTGCCAATTGGAATGCCTCGAGCAATTCGAGTAACTTTCGGAACGATGGGATGCAATAACTTCGCCAGATACAGTGTCGTGGCTTCCCCTTCGATATTCGGATCGAGAGCGAGGATGATCTCGCGAACATCTTTCTCCGGTGAAAGACGCATCAGTAATTCCCTGATCTTTAATTCTTCCGGACCGATTCCATCAAGCGGTGAAAGCGAGCCGCCAAGCACATGATAGAGCCCCTTAAACTCGTTGGTGCGTTCGATCGAAAGCACATCGTTTGGCTCTTCGACAACACAGATCACTCCCTGGTCGCGACGGTGATCGCGGCAGATCGGGCAAGGGTCGTCTTCGGTAATGTTTGCACAGATCGAGCAAGCCCTAACACGCTCCTTTAAATGATATAAAGCTTCGGCAAGAGCCTTTACTTCAGTATCGGGCTGTTTGAGCAAGAACAAGGCGAGCCGTTGTGCAGTCTTTCGGCCGATCGTCGGTAACGAAGAAAGTCGTTCGATGAGGGTTTCGAGTGCGGGAGAAGTATAAAGCATTCTCTGGAATAGAGAGTGCTAAGTGCTGAGTGCTAAGTAATAAACTCAGCACTCAGCACTAAGCACTTAGCACTACATTGTAAGTCCCGGGATATTAGGCATGTACTGTTGAGCGACCGAATTCATCCGCTCATCGGCAAGCTCTTTTACTTTTGCCAGTGCCCGGTTAGCAGCGGCTACGATCAGGTCTTCAAGCATTTCCTGCTCGGCCGGATCGATCACTTCCTTTTCGAGTTTGATCGAAACGATCTGCTGCAGACCGTTAGCTGTCACTTTTACCATGCCTCCACCAGCTTCGGCAGTCGACGTAATATTTACCAATTCCCCTTGTGCTTTCCCGACTTCTTCCTGCATTTTCTGCATGGCGCCGAGAGCATTCATTAGATCAGGATTCATTTGTTCCTCGTTTATTATCCTGTAAAACGAGGATCGAATGGGAATGGTTGAGAGCGAGTACTATCCTATTTGAGGTTCATCATTATGTTGTCATTCTGAGCAAAGCGAAGAATCTCTTACAGATACGCTCAACCGTTGAGGGATTCTTCACTCCGCATTCGCTACGTTCAGAATGACGGTCAGAATATCTATACGATCGGAGCACCCGAAACAAGCGGCATCGCCTCACCAAGCCCGCAGCCCTTCATGAAATCATTGGTGAACATATATCGCTGAGCTGGATCCGGAAGCAATGTTTCGCGAGCCTTTATCCATTTGCCTAACGAAGCACCATACATTTTCTGCAACCGATACGGCGAGTAATCCCCGACCTGCCCCCAATGCAGTGTGAAGGGAATATCCGCATCATCGAGTACATCGAATACATTTTGATAGCCGGCTTTGGTCGAATCGATATTAATAGATGGAATTTCGATCGTGCAGGTCAGCGGTGAAAATTTTGTAAACCCAACAGTAGCCTTTGTCGGCTTAACAAATCTTACACCGATCACTCCAGGAAAGAGTGAGTTTTTCATCTCATCCATCGTGATCTTTAATGCCTTCTCAGCATCAGCGACGGCTACTCCTAACTCCATACTCGTCCCGCCCTGCTGATTCTGATAGATGGTCGAATCACCAAATGTATTTCTCGGAGTCTGAATAAAATTATTTTGTACCGGTTGGGCGCTACCAAAGACCGCACTTACTACCGAAGGAACGAGGTTAGTTGCAACGTTAGCGAGTTTGCCGATCACAGTAAGCACATCATTTCCAACTCTTGTGCCGTTCAGGTCCATCTGGCTCAGCTTCGTACCATCATAAGGCAGCTTGAACATTGCTCGTAAAAAACAATTATTAGTAGCGGCATATGGATTGATCGTAAGATCGATCTGATGAAGCTCTCCGCCATTAGGACTGATAATATTGAATTGTTTTAAAAAGTCTGTGATAGGTGTCGTATCGGCAGGATTAAAGGCAGCCATTAACGGGAGTAACGGAGCAGCGTCGCTAAAATCTCGGCGCTGGCAGGTCGTATCGAGCATGTATAGTGGCATCGTCTCGAGAACATAGCCATGGATTATCCCAAATGCACCAAAGCTGACGAGTGCGGAATAGAAGAGATCGTCATCGATGATCT
>DASTAO010000098.1:0-4983 GCA_035712525.1 Kapaibacterium sp. (SeqCode) | reverse complement strand
TTTCCGGCTCTACTGTCGTAAGCGATAAACCTGTTGCCGTAATTGCCGGCCATGAAGATGCCTTTACTCAGGCAAGCGATGTTGGCACGCTCCATGTCGAAGCCCGTGATTATATGGTTGAGCAGATGTTGCCGGTTGACTACTGGGATTCCACTGGATATATTTCCATACCATTTATTGATTCCAAAAATGCTCCCGGTGGAGATGGAGATAATCTTGCGTTCTATTATGGCAAACCACAAGGAGCGCCAGCAAATTATTCAAAAGGTGCAACAGTAACGCTACTACCAAATGATCAGAAATATAGTATTAGTCCTTTCCCGTCATCTGTTCCGATAAAAACCGGCACTACAATAGCAACAAGTGCTTCCTGTGATAAAGGTGTCAAGATGCACGTAGTACAATACGACCAGCGCATGCAAGGCGGAGCACCCTACCCAGCACCGTCGCAAATGACGTTAATACCAAAATCGCGTTGGAAAACTTCGTTCTTATGGTATGCCCCCAGCACCGATGTACCTCAAGTACAATACCAATCGAATTATATTAACCTGATCTGCGATAAGGATGATTATAATAATGGTGCACTACAGCTCTCACAAGATAATGGCGCCTTCACAGCTATCAAAGCAGCAGGCACTGTCTCCGGCATTAAACAGATACCAGGATATCCGGATCTTATTGGATTGACGATAAAGCTTGCATCGCCTCATACCTATTATGCACAAAGCACTACCGGTAAAGCGTTCATGGTTTATACCTATGGTTTTCGGGCCCTCGACCCTCAACAGGAATTAGGCACCTTCAATGGTGATGATCAATTTTTTTCGTATTCCGCACCGGCAGGTTTTGCTGCCATGCCGGGAGATACAAATACTCTTTCTGCTACGGTATCAACACAATGCGCCAAATGGGATATCTGTGCAACTGTAAGTGGGATTACTAATCCCAGTATTAGGTCAATGATACTACTGCGTGACCCAGATGAAGATTTAGTTGATAAACCGAATTCTTCGCAAGGATATATATCCTTTAATACCGCATTCGATCCCAAAGTTGATTCTAACCGCAAAGGTGAAATAGTTTTTACTAGTGGTGGCAACACAGAATGTATTAGGATATTGGTACAGAACCCACTTCTTCCGGCGTATGCTGCTGTTCTCATTATTGATGATGGGGGTAATTATATAGTTAAAGAATTAACCTATACTGGCTCGCCACTTGCCGACACGATCAAAGGCGCTGACTTCGATCTAACAAAATCCCCATGGCACCTGATTGGAATAGATGCCGGATATCACAATGATACCATTCTCTACCCAGTCACCGGTGTGGGCGATTCGCATTGTGCCACTACGTACTATCATGTCAGCGGAGACTCTGCTTCCGGAGCAATCCCAATGGTTGTTACCGGAATAAAACTTGGAGGCACCGATGGTTCATATACACTAACGAGCGATCCCGTTACATTTCCTCTAACACTTCGTCCAAAATCTCCATCACATCCTGCCGATACACTAAAAGTTACTACCTGCTTCTCGGCGAAGGATATTACTTCCCATGTCGATACGATGACCATATCGACAGATTGCTTCGATGCCCCAATTGCACTCTTCGGTACAGGTGGCGCAGCAATTATT
Source organism: Kapaibacterium sp. (SeqCode) (assembly GCA_035712525.1). GTDB lineage: Bacteria > Bacteroidota > Ignavibacteria > Palsa-1295 > Palsa-1295 > JAFDZW01. The sequence continues at coordinate 3,343 of DASTAO010000098.1, read as the reverse complement.
ACATCCACTGATTACGATTTTGGCAAAGTACTTGTCGGAGGTACTAAATGCGGCGGAAAAGTTACGATTAGGAATACAGGTACTTTACCATTCCTATTAACAAGTAAGTGGGTATTTACTAACATCATTGGCGATAGTGCATTTTCGATGGAAGCGCCAAGTGCTGCAAGGTTACAACCTGCATATACATTGTGGCCGGCAAATGATCCTGATCATCCGCGTCACGATACTATAAATCTCTATTTCTGTTATACTCCTACTGAATTGGGCTTTAATGCGGCCACTGTCGTATGGAATACTAACATCCAACCGCCATTCAATACTCAAGGAAAGCCAACGTCATATTTGAGCGGCAAGGGTGTTAACTCTGGAGTAATTTGGGATGTACCGACAGATACTTTATTCGCCGATTCAAACACTACTCCTCCGATCGTTGTCACGGATAGAGTGGAGCTCATACAGCAAAGTACTACTAAAATACGCGTCGATAAAGTAATTATTACAGGCCCTGATGCGGCGGAATTCATGATCGTCGGCAATCAATTAGGCATAACGCCACTTGAAGGATTCGATATGAATCCAGGAGATAGTATTTGGGTCGACATTAGTTTTAATCCCGATCTGACAAAACCCTATCCCCAGAAATTTGCCGATAGACATGCAAATCTTGACGCCATCTTCTTCACCGATGCAGCTCATACCCTAAGGGAAACCAGCACAATAAAATTAACTGGTACTTTCACCGGAAAGCTTTCAGTAGCAGAGCAGCATTCAAATACCGATCTACGAGCGTACTATTCGAATCATCAATTGATAATCGAATTGCCTAAGAACAGCATGCCACCGTATGAATTTTCGCTTTATGATATCCTCGGCAGGAAAATAAAATCATGGAAAGGCAGTGAGATGAATATATCAGAATCAAATATTCTCTTGCCAGTGGAGACATTAACGAGTGGAACATATATCGTCAGGTTTAAAAGCAATGCCGATGTTCGCAGTTGCAGCATTATTGTTCAATAATAAATACAATAACTCGTATTTGTAACTTTCCCCCCTCTCGATAGTTTCTACAGTAGTAACTACATCAATCTCTTCTGTATGAAACGGATCGTCTTGTTCATCCTGCTGCTGCTGCCGGCGCTTTCACTTGCACAAAATCTGAATGCCGATGGCAAGGATTACTATATCGGGTGGCTTTATCCGTCATATAATGCTCAAAAATTAGCCATCCCCGAGGTTCTGAATTTTCTCGATGTTTCTGTTCTAATCTCAAGTTATGATGATAATTCGGTAACGATCTCTTATTTTAACCGCACTACCGGCAAGGAAGAAGTATCACAAACACTTCAGGTTGCAAAACGTCGGTCGATACAGGTTCATATCGATACTTCGATCATGCGAATGACGGGCGAGGGTGAAGTTGCCGAATGGAAGTCGATGCATATCACCGCAAAGAAGCCCATCAAAGTAGAGTTCTTTAGCAGCGGCTCAAATTCTGGTGGTAGTTATCTCCCGATCGCTACTAATTTCCTCGGCAAGAATTACGTCGTCGAAAGTTATCAGGATAATCCAACTGGCGCTGGCGGACTCTTAAGCCATGATAGCTCATCAGGATATTTCATGGTGATCGCCGCGTTCGATGGAACAACAGTTAAGATCACTCCCAACGCCACAACAAAAGTACATCAATTCCCCGGCGTGAATTGCGGTGTTGGCGCAACTGGAGTACCTCAACCCTTCAATGTTACCCTTCAACGCGGCCAGTGCTATATGGTCAAATCAAATGGCGGCCAAGGCTGCGACATTTCCGGTTCGACCGTCATCAGTGATAAACCAGTTGCCGTAATCGGTGGCCATGAAGATGCCTTTACCCAAGGCAGCGATGTTGGTACGATTAACGTTGAAGGACGTGATTTTATGGTAGAGCAAATGCTCCCGGTTGAGTATTGGGATTCGGATGGATATTTTTCAGTACCCTTCGTCGATTCAAAAAATGCACAAGGTGGCGATGGAGATAATTTAGCTCTTTTCTATGGTAAACCTCTGAATGCCCCAGCAAATTATCCGTCAGGGACAAAAGTAACTCTTAATAGCCCTGGCCCCCTTGACTTATTTCTAGGCCCATATCCTAGTACTGTTACGATCAAATCCGGGGTAACATTTGCATCAAGTGCTTATGACAATAATGGCGTAAAAATGCATGTCGTCCAATATGACCAACGAATGCAAGGTGGCTATCCCTACCCAGCTCCGTCTCAGATGAGTTTAATCCCGATGTCAAGGTGGAAGAGTTCATATTTATGGGACGTTCCTATTATACCATCTCAACAAGTAGCATTTCAGTCATATTACTGTACAATAATTTGCGATAAGGATGATTATCGTAACGGAGCCTTACAGTGGTGCCAGGATGGTGGCGCGCTATTTCCAGTCTTTGCGGCAGGTACTGTTGGTGGACAGAAAAATTTTGGACCGAATTACCCAAATCTTATCGGAATGTCAATTAAACTTAATGGGCCTCGCTCCTATTATATCACGAACACGACACGCAATCCATTTATAGTTTACAATTATTCTTTTAGAGCAATTGATGCTAAGGGTACTCTCGGAGATTTCGATGGCGACGATCAATTCTTCTCCGCAGCAACCGCAGCCGGATTCGCAGCCATCCTCGGCGGTAGCTCATTTAATAATGTTATCGATACTCAATGCGCAAAATGGAATATCTGCACGTCAGTCAGTGGAGCAACTGCCCCGAAGCTCAAATCGCTAACGATACTAAATGACCCAGACGAAGACTTCCTCGATAGACCGAATTCCACCAAAGGGTACGTTTCGTATAATGTTCGTTTTGATAAAACACTCGATCCGAATAACAAAGGCGAAATCGATTTTTCAGGCAGCGATTCCAGCTTTTGCACTACCCTCTTTGTCCAAAACCCGCTCGACTCAGCATACGCTGCCATTCTTGCAATGGATGATAATGGCAATTACTCTCTCATCGAGCTAAACTATAAAGCATCGGCGCTTGCCGATACGACAAAGTCAACCGACTTCGATGTTTCCAAAACATTCTTAGATTCAACTATTTCATTTGGGTATCATCGAGACACAATAATTTATACCCCAGCGACTCTCGGCGCATCTCAATGTGCGACCACTTCGTACTTCGTAACCGGTGATTCAGCAAAGGGAACACAGTCAGTTGTTATTAAATCAATATCGCTTGCTGGTGATAATTCCTACCAGATTCAATCGAACCTGGTGCTGCCGGTAACGCTTCGTCCAGCCTCACCCTCACATCCAGCGGATACCCTAAAGCTCACGGTTTGCTTCACTC
>DASTAO010000097.1:0-3610 GCA_035712525.1 Kapaibacterium sp. (SeqCode) | reverse complement strand
TGCTGTGATATTTGCTGCCGGAATCGGCTATGCACAGACTACTTCCGATAATTTTACTAATGTCGGATCGTCAGGTTCGGTCTTTGCAAAGATCGGAGTTGGTGCACGAGCAGCCGGTATGGCTGGCGGATTCAGTGCCTTGGCTGACGATATTACGGCACTCTATTGGAATCCGGCAGGAATTGCCCGATTACAGGGGATTAATGCAAATGCCAGTTATACCTCTTGGTTTGCCGGTATTACGCATAATTTTATCGGCGCCGTTCTTCCGATCAGCGATCGCTATCGCCTCGGGTTCAGCCTTATCGTTCTTGACAACGGCAATATCGAAAAGGCTACTATTCAGAAGGACGTTAATGCGGGTACCTTTAATGCAAATGACCTTTCACTTGGTTTTACCCTTGCCGGTGCACTAACCGACCGCTTCTCGTTTGGTGCAACGCTAAAGTATATTCGCAGTGCAGTGCTTGATCTCAGTGCTGACGGTTTAGCATTCGATGCAGGTTCACTGTATCAGACTGATTTTTATCACCTGAAAATCTCCCTAGCTTTGACAAATCTTGGTGGGGATCGTTCCTTTGATGGAAACTCGCTTTCGATCTTAGCAACTCAGAGTGACCTGAATTCAACAGCGAAGCAATTAGATGCAAAGCTTGTTACGAGTACTTATGCATTACCCTTGTCATTTAGGATTGGCCTTGGTACTGACGTATTTCAGGGAGAAAATCAGGATCAGGTACTGAATGTAGGTTTCGATTTTGCGGCTCACTCCGATGGCCCAGAAACCTATAATCTCGGTGCAGAATATGTTTGGAATGGTATGGTCGCCTTACGAGCCGGTTATGCCTTCAACCAGGATCAGCTTGGCCTTGGGGCCGGCGCTGGATTCAAATATCGCTCGGAAGATTTTACTGGCAATATTGATTATGCACTGAATACGACTAAGACTCTTGGCACTATTCACCGCATATCAATCGGTGTAGCTTTTAGATAAGAAACCCAACCTTTATTTTATGCCCTTTAGACAAGTTCTAAAGGGCATTTTTTTTTGTAACATCCACTGCATGGGACTCGTTAAGTAGCTATCAGAATGGGCTGCCAGATTTGGTTGTTTCACGAGTATCTTATTTTCAGCGTATGAAAAAAATTTTGCTATTTATTTTCCTTCTTTGCGTAGCGTTCCCCGTATTTGGTCAAACTCGTGAATTTGCTTCACTTGATGCTGTTGCTTATTTGCGTGGCACTGATTCAGTTGAGGTAGAGGCATATTATAGTGTTGTCGAAAAATCTCTTAAATTTTCGACATCAAATGAGAAGAATTGGACTGCCACCATAAAAGGAGAGGTACTTCTTATACAAGACGGTAAAGAAGTATCTAGGCAGGGACTTAATAAAACTAAGACCTTTACTGGCACGAAAGCGGAGTTGGACAGTCATAGTTTTGATGTGGTTCTTGATGCTGCCTTTTTTAGAGTACCAGCAAAAACGGATACCAAGGTCATTCTTGTTACACATAGCGTTAGTGCCCAGAATCAGCCATTGACTGATTCCGTTCTTCGACAGGTATATATCCCTAAACATAAGACGGATAAGATGGTCTTTGGCGGCATCGAACTCGCCAGTTCAATTCAGAAAACCACCAATAATACCAGTATCTTTGAAAAATTGGGATACGTGATCCTTCCAAACCCGGCGAATTTGTATGGTGGGAATTATCAAAAATTGTATTACTATACAGAGGTTGCTCTACCGACAGAAACGGCCGCTTCGGGCGAAAAAGTAGAAGTCATAACGAGAGTTCTCGACCCGACCGATCATGAGATGTTTAAGACTTCTCAACCGATCTCACTTGATGCTGTGATGGTGCCGGTAATGGGCTCTATCTCGATAGATGGACTTCCGAGCGATGCATATACCTTAGAACTATCAATCATGAGAAATGGGAAGGTCGAATCGATCATTCAACGGGGATTTTATTACGATAGTGGCATCGACTTTTCTGAAGAATCCGAGCCAGTTGCTACATCTAAGGGAGGCGTAGACGAGCAAACAATCTATCTTACGTCAGACTTTAATATGCTTGGTGAGTTCGAACTTGCTGAACGAGCCGATCAAACAAAATATTTAATGTCAGATGTTCAGAGAAACGATTTTAAGAAATTAACTGAACTTGATGCCAAACGTCATTTCCTTTACGATTTTTGGAGAGCAAAAGATGCTGAAACACCAAACAGCCAGCCACTTTTTGCGTATCGAAATTTTGTACGGCGCATTGAAATGGCGAATAAACAATTCACAATCATGAAGACCCCTGGATGGAAAACCTCTCGTGGAAGAGTGTTGATCGAATATGGTGTACCGGATGAAATCCAACGCCAATCTTTTTCCATCGATACCAAACCATATTTCATTTGGGAATATGCCGGGCGCAATATTGCCTTGCAATCGGGTTCGCGAGCTCAGTTTGTGTTCGTCGACAAGCAGGGAGGTGGTAATTTTGTGCTCGTCTCTTCTAATGCAAAGGGAGAAACGTACGAAGCAGATTGGTATGGCCGTGAGGCATTGCAAACAACTAATTAATAGTTAATGCGTCGGCTGCTCGTCGCTGCAGGAATTGTCTTTGCCAGTTGTGCCTACGTTCTTGGGATTCGTAAGCAAGTAACGATAGCGAATCTTAGATTGGCATTTGCTAATAAAACCGAACGTGAACGCCGAGCGATTGCCAGAAAAGCGTATAGTAATCTTGGCCGGGTATTTGCTGAGATGATCTATTTGCGGTTTGCTCCGTTGCGCGTAATTAACAAACAAACTGCCATGCAGAACCCTGAACTTTACCATGCTGCTTTGGCAGAAGGTAAGGGGCTAATTGTAGTTGCCGGCCACTACGCAAATTGGGAATGGCTCGCTTTGGGTGGTTCATTAGGATTGCAAACAAGTTTCTCTATTGTTCGTAAGAATATTCAAACCTCGTTTACTGAAAAATTTCTTGAGCGAATGCGGCAGCGTGGCGGTAACAAGCTCATTAATTCCGCAAATACCTTCGGTATGCTGCGTACGCTGAAACAGGGTGACTGTGTTTGCATCCTCGCCGATCAGGCGGCGCCTCCGGATAGTGTTAAAGTCTCTTTTCTGAATACTACTGTGTCGGCTTATGAAGGCCCGGCTCGCTTGGCACTAGCTACCGGAGCAAATATGCTGTTTGCAGAGTGTAGTATCGATAGTAACAAGAATTATAGAATACGATTTATTCCAATCACCTATACTAATTCTGATAGCGTTGAGACTATCACTCAGAAGCACGTAACGATCTTAGAAACGCTTATAGAAACGCGGCCGGAGCTCTGGCTTTGGCAACATAAGCGTTGGAAATTTTTAGCACAGTGAGGAAGCTCCTTGTAATTCAGCCTGCTTTTATCGGAGATGCTGTCATTTCGATAGCATTAGCCGAAGCATTGCGGGCGATCGAACCTGATGAGGCGGAGATAACCTATTTAGTGCGGCCAGAATCAGCAGGATTGCTGATCTATGCTCCTGCGATCTCAAAAGTAATAGCCTTTGATAAATATGGTAAGGAATCGGGTGCGGAAGGGATTAAGAGGAAGGCTGCCGA
>DASTAO010000096.1:0-7375 GCA_035712525.1 Kapaibacterium sp. (SeqCode) | reverse complement strand
TCAGCACCTTCACGGTCGCTTTTATTAAGTACAAAGAAATCGGCAATTTCCATTAAGCCCGATTTCATGGCTTGAACAGCATCGCCCGATTCTGGCACAAGAACTACGATCGTCGTATCCGCCGCTTTTGCAATGTCAAGTTCTGATTGTCCGACACCTACCGTCTCAAAGAGAATGATATCGAACCCTGCAGCATCGAGAATATCGGCCGCGTCTTTAGCTTTTGCAGAAAGTCCGCCAAGTGAACCGCGAGTTGCCATCGAACGAACGAACACACCAGAATCCATCGAGACGTCCTGCATTCTGATCCGATCGCCAAGTAATGCTCCACCGGTGAACGGGCTCGTGGGGTCGATCGCGATTACGCCGACAGTCTTTCCTTGCTTGCGATAGGCCTTCGTCAGTTCGGAGGTAAGAGTCGATTTGCCTGCACCGGGAGGGCCTGTAATACCAATACGATAGGCGTGGCCGAGTTTTGGAGCCAATTCATGCAGAAGTGTTATTGCTTCAGGTTGATCATTCTCGACAACGCTGATAGCCTGTGCAATAGCACGGCGGTTAGTGGCAATAACCCGGTTGGCGAGAGATTGGTCGGTCACAAAAAAATGGGAAATAATTCTAAGGCTGGTATAACAGTATCGGGTTAACTCTCGTCCGATTATTTTTCAACTGTCATTCTGAGTGAAACGAAGAATCTGAGGTTTCAGCGGCTCAGAGTTAAGATTCTTCGCTTTGCTCAGAATGACAATCAATAATTATAATTGCTTCTCGTAAATTCGGTAGGTCTTATATTTCTTCGCGTTCATCATTTCACAAGCGCGATTCATCGGATTATTATCCTCGAGAATCCAGGAAGCCTCTCCGTATTTATAGCCCTTCTTCTCAGCACGGTCGATAGTCTCACGATACATCATTCCATCGATGCCCTTACCGCGATATTCCTTCTTAAGCCCGAGAATAACGATACGAACCGTATCGATCGCTTTTTTCTTCGTCAGGAGATTCCAAAGCCCAACCGGCAAATTCAAAGCACCTTTCGGAATTCGCGGCCCAGCCATAAAAGCCTGATTAATATCCGGCAGCGAAAGTGCAAAGCCGATCGTCTCCCCGTTCTTTTCAGCGAAGAGGATCATATTCGGATCGTAGATGGGCTTCAGGTCTTTAGCAACAAAATCGAATTCTTCATCGGTGAGCGGGACGAAGCCCCAGTTCGCTTCCCAAGCCTCGTTATATAATTGCTTTATCTTACTGACTTCCGAATCGAATTGCTTTTTATCAAAACCACGAATTGTTATTCCAGATCGTTTCTGTAACTCAGTAGTTACCCGGATCAATTTTTCAGAGCGGGAGGTTTCGGTGCTCAATAGCCAGGCATAAAGATCTTTTGCTTTGCCATACCCTGCTGCCTGAATAAGATCGATATAATACTTCGGGTTATAGGTCATCAGCAGCACCGGCGGCCTATCGAATCCTTCGACGAGTAATCCGAACTCATCGTTCGATGATGGATTTGCCGGCCCTTGAACTGAAGCGATACCTTTTGAACGAAGAAAATTCTCAGCCTCGGTAAATAATGCTTTTGCAACAGCTTTATCGTTTATGCATTCGAAAAATCCGAAGAAGCCGGTCTTATCATGATGCACTTCGTTATGAGTGCGATTAATGATCGCTGCAATTCTTCCGACGATCTTTCCATCGTTCTCGGCGAGAAACCAGGCAACTTCAGCATGCTTATAAAATGGGTTCTTGATCTCATCGATCAACTTCATCCGATCCATTTCAAGGGGAGGTACCCACAGCGGATCATTCGCATAAACGTCCCAGAGGAAGCGGACAAACTTTAGTTTATCGGCTTTCGAATAAATGCGTCGAATTGCAAGCATCGGCAGCTCAGGCTATTTTTTCGGTCCGGTACCGTAAGCCTCATTCATTACCTGGCTTGCTTCGAAGGCAGCCTTGGAAGAAGCACTGCCGGCGGTAGAAGCTTTTTTATTGAGCTTATTCACCTCTTCCATCAATGCCTGGTATTTCTTGTACTCATCTTCGACCGTAAATTGGATCTTGCCCCCATGGAGTTCGGTCTTCGAGTTTTGCAAGAACTCCAACACTTCATCGATCTTCTTCCAGAGTGATGTTAAGGCAAGTGTAAATTTATTGAAGGTCTCCTGATCTTTATGAACGGCCTCTTGAAATTCCTGTAAATACGTCTCGCGATGAGAACGAGGAGCATCGGCTCGCAAAGCCATGATGGAATCGTCCACCTGCGCAAGCAACTTTGCACTCAACGACCGATATACTTCCAAATAGGATAGAAATTCTTTTAGCGAAGCGCGATTGCTTTTGATCTTTTCGACCGTCAACGAAGTAGAATCGAAGGGCTTCAACTGATTAACACGACTCATTTCCTCATTGAATCGCTGAGCGCGGACATTCACCGATGCCATCGAGCTATCGAGCAGGCGGTTTGCCCGATCGACAAGCGCTTTCTCGCCATCGGCCTGCGCGAAAGAATTTGAGGCTCCGAAGCTAACCGCAATAACAAGTAGTAGCAGTATTTTTTTCATTGGTTACCTACGATCTTATATAATATTAAAACGTCCAGCGAAGTTTCGCTGTCGGGACGTATCCCAGTTGGCCGTTCGGGAATGGACGCTGGATGAGATCGCCTTGCAGCCGGATGGCAGCATTATGATTCTTCGCTAAGATAGCGGCGTCGATCGCTGAAAGGATGCGATTAACGAGCATTCCCCAAAGAAAATAATCGGCAACCTCATATTGATAATTCATGTCTGCTCGCATTTGCGAATGCCGCTCAGCTTCGGGCGAGGCTTTTGCCGATTGAAGATTGCCATCGCGCCAACCCCAGGCGAATTGATCGTACTTCGAGATCAACTCATAGTATTGCTGCGAACCTTTAGCCGGGAGCCGGTGCGTAAAATTTGGAAAATTGTAATAGTCGAGCGTATCTTCGCCGCGATTGATCTGGGAAAAATTATTTCCATCGGCGATCGGATCGTGATGCGAGATCGCGAGCAGTTTACTAAGCGAATCTGAATATTTTTGCGACGACCACAAACTATCTGCCCAGGCATGAAAGGCAACGAGCGAATCGTCGCCGCGAGAAATATAATGCAACCGGCCGTACCATAATCCTCCTTCGATAGCTGTAAGGACTATTCCATGCCAGATATCATCACCGACATAATATTCTCCAAGCCCCGGTAAGATCAATGAAAGTCCGGCAGCAAGAACCGTACTCTTATGGGAGCCGATCGGCTGCTTATCCGGTTCGATAACTGGAGTATTCGACGGCGCTACATTCGATGATTGCCAGAATTGATATTCGTGAATGGTTGGGTTTGGCTGTGGAGGTTGCTCACTCGGAAGTCGTTCTATGAATTGTGCGCGAAGCGGCAATACACCGCCAACGGCAATACACAATATAAGCACACACCGCTGTAGATCTGCCTTTGACACAACAACCAAGTTGCAAACTACCAATTTATGCCCAGGCTAAACCTGAGCGTATTGGCAAGGGGATGGTTTTCCTCGAAGGTATTGATATAACTAAAATCAAACGTGTAGACGTCATAGCGAAGCCCGACACCGAACGTAAGGTATTCGCGGCCGCCAACTCGCTGGCCTTCGGTATAATATCCGGCTCGAAGAGCGAGTAACTGGTCATACCAATATTCCGCACCCATCGAGAGCATTAGCGAATTTGTCGTCGCCGCATCCCACGAGGTTACGAACGCTTTCGGTAAGTTGTCGGAAAGACCGCTTGCCGAATCGCGATGAACTAAGAGCTTTGCAACATCGACCGCAAGCATGATCTCGTTGTATTCATCTTTCAATACTTTATACGAAGCACCAACACGCAAGATCGTGGGAAGCGGATCGGCTTGTGATACATCGACGTACCGTACTTTCGGACCGATGTTTGCAATGTTCACACCGACAGCAAGGCGATTAGCAAGCTCTTCGATATACGTTGTATCCGGACGCCACATGGCACTGATATCAAAGCTGACCGAACGGCCGATACCTTTTTGTTTTTCAGTACCGACGGTGATCGGTGAAAGCGACGACTGAATGTAGCGGACGTTACCACCGAATCCCCAATCCGGAGAAAGCTTTGTTGCATAACCAAGAGCAACCGAATATTCGAACGAATGGAATTCACCCTGCGGATCAGGAGATTGCTCGGTCGTATAAATAAACTTACCAAGATTCAGAAAGGTAATGTTCGCTGCGATCGTCCCGCCGAAATCTTCCTCGCTATTCCACTTGAAGTTGGCGTACTCATAAAAAAGATCGCTGTTGAATTGCGGAAGCCACTGCGAATGCGTTAAATAAACTTCTTTGCCCGATTGAAAGGCAAGCCCAGCTGGATTCCAGTAAATTGCATTCGAATTGTCGGCAATACCGGCGCCGACATCGCCCATGCCGCTCGCGCGGGCATCGGGTGCGATAAGCTGAAACGGTACGGCCGTCGTTGTGATCTGAGTGGTTTGTGCGGCAACCCGTTCGAATGATATTCCGATGCTGATAATTGCTGCGACTAATACTATTCCGCTATAACGTATCATTATAATAGATTCTCCTTAATACACACTTATTGCTGATGCACGACGAGGAACGTCCCGCCGAATGTTGTTGAAACTCCGCTTAAGCGCTGCTGAGCTGTTAAGCGGTAGAGGTACATCCCATTCAAAAGGGAATTCCCTCCGTCGTCTTTACCGTCGAATGGAATGGTCACCGTATTCGAAGAAATGCTCGATACCTCGATCTTGCGCAAATGCTGGCCGATCGAGTTATAAAGATCAAGGGTCACATCGACAGGGCTATCCGGAGATGCCGGCTGCTCGAAGGTAAATGTTGCCGTGCTTGAGATCGGATGCGGCATGATCGACACATTGTACAACTGATACGGATTTTCTCCCTTTGCCGTAAACTCTACTTCGGCAAATGCCGGATTTCCTGCTGCATCGAATGCCCTCACCCGAAGCAGATGGGTACCGATCGGGAATTGCGCATCCTGAATGGTTGTACCACGCGTAAAATCATTTGGTTCGGCAACATAATGTTGCGATAGATCGACAGCACCGGCAGTCGAATCATCAGTCCAGCCGATAAAGGAATGGCCAATGCCGGAAGTAGAAGTATTCAATCCACTGAGATCTTCGACATCTACAATGATCGTCGAATGTGAAGGAATAACATCTCCTGAATGGAACGCCCGCGAACCGATATATACAGTTAACTGCGGCCCCTTTACGTCGGCATTGACTCTCGAAGTATCGATACCGAACACGCGAACATTTTCAGCTTCACCAAGTGCCGAGCGGTTATTGTCACTATAGGCCAAGAGGCTGATCTTCGCTAAGGCCGAATCATACTTAATGTCTTTCGACACCACGAACGAAGTTGTAAACCGTCCGCCGGTTACCGAAGCTATTCCGCTATAGAGGATCGGACCGTTAGTCTTCCAAGTATCGGTAACTGAACTCTGATCCGGGAACGTGCTGATCGCCTTTGTGATCGAAGGGGCATCATAGAGCGTAACAGTCGTAGAGCCATTAAATGACGCATCCATTGAAGAACCGTCGCAGGTATTTGCGATATGTCCGGAAATAGTCATCAGTGACATCGCCGAGATCGAAACCGGTTTATTACCATTTGCATCGTACGGCACTCCGTTAATGCTATCGATCGCTACATACTGCTTGGGAATGAGTACTCGCTGAGCGGGGTCACCCATAATGAAATACTTATCGGCATTATAATCCCAACCGATCTTGCGTCCGGCAAGATAAGCTACGCCGACAGGAGCAGTACCATATAATTGATCGCACGGAATATTGAAGAGCGTGCGGTAGAACTCAGGCGCAAACGAATCACCACCCTGTACTGAGCGCGATGTTCCAAGTAGGCCGATGGCACCACCATCGGATTTCAAAAACATCTGTACACCACCCGAACGCTTAGCTGCATAATCATCAAACTGCGAATAATCACAGGTTGCCGTTGTTAAAAATGGCAAGTGATTAAGGTTCGTCAGTTTGTTGATCGTCGATGGTACCGATAGTACTGTCTCGTGAGTCCAGACCGAAGGGTTACCATGCCCGACATAGGAAATGATTGCAGCGCCAGAATTAAACGCATCGACAATTGCCTGCTCCATTTCGGGCTTGCGGCTGCCTAAGGCGGTAAAGGTCGTTGGGTATTGCTGTCCATAAATTTTCTCAAGGACGACGCGATCGGTCACATTTGCAACCTCGTGCTCAGTATCGTCAATATGAACGAGTCCATCGCGTTCTCCATGCTCGACGTACCGATCATCGCAAACGAACGATACTTTCGAACGCCACACACCATGATCGCTTGCCGTTTCATACTTAATGAATTTTGCAACAACGGCATCGGCTTCTTCAACGGTCTGCATCGTTGCTCTTCCAATGGCAAGATCTTCACGATCGACACCGGGTGTAAGCATTACAAAAAAACCATCGTCAGGGACATATTCCGGTTGAGTGCTTCTGCTGATATTCCAGGTTTCGTAAATTGGAATATTGACCGGTAGCGATGTCGTCCTATTCTGATAATCGGTATGCCCACCGCCAAATAGGAAGATATACATCGGAGCCGTTTTACCGGAAGCAAGACTATGTGTTACGGCAGCTTTGATAAAATCACGGATGGCAGTTGCATCATGAGCGCCATATCCGAACTCTTGATAAATATCTTCGACCGTCACAATCTCAACACTCACTGGCTCAGTTGCCTGTCCGCCTTTGCGACGCTGATTAGCATAGGTATTTGCCTGATCGAGAAATGCTTTCGGCGTGATCAGGATCTCTTCGGTACCGCTTGCACAAATGGTCGAGCGAAGTGTCGGCGCACCGGTTGAAACGATCGTCGGGCTCTTCAACTGATTTGAGTTGAATGCTACAAAGCGCCTGAGAATATTTGGATTTCCTTTAAGCGTCAGATCGAAGGCACCCGAGCCTACTGTAAGTCGGTGGATCGAAGTAAGATCGCTTATCTCCCATACTTCCGCATCGGATGCATTCGTAAAATGATACTGATAAGCTGTTGCATCGCCAAAAAGAATGAATGGCGTTGCTCCGGTAGAAAGATCGGTCGAATGTCTGTAAAACACTTCGATCCAATTCAACCATAACTGAGGCGAAAGCTCGTTCGCTGTTGCATTGATGCCAACGTTCTTCGGCGTTCCAATGGAACCATCGAGAGTGAATTCAGCGTCCCATCTTCTCGAAGTATAATTATAATCACCGTAGGTTGCCTGATCATTTACAGAGCCGACCGATTTACCATTTACTGAAACAGCAAACGTTCTCGGTTGCAAGGCATG
>DASTAO010000095.1:0-5780 GCA_035712525.1 Kapaibacterium sp. (SeqCode) | reverse complement strand
GTACTTACCCTGCCGATGTAGTAAATCCGCTCGCTGTTGAAGCCCTTGCTGCAATGCATATCGATATTTCGAAGGCAGTGCCGAAATCGCTCGATGTTTATTTAGGCGATCCCTGGGATTTTATCATCACGCTTTGCGATGATGCAAAAGAAGCCTGTCCGGTGTTTCCAGGTCAGGCGATCACAGCGCATTGGGGCTTCGAAGATCCGGCAACATTCGAGGGTACTGACGAGCAGAAGCAGCGCTTCTATAGAGACACTGCGATGAACATCGAATGGCGAATCAGATTGTTGCTTGACTTGCCGGATGAGAAGCTTGATGAACTCGAAGCCGAGCATACCATTCGTCATATCGGTACCCAATCGAGAGTAAATGCTTAAAACTGCACTTGCCGAGATCGTCGGTACATTCATCATAGTCTTTATCGGGACGGCAGGAATGGTTGCTGATACTGCCATGGCTGGAAAACTAACAGCAGTCGGTGTCTGCCTTATTTGGGGTTTTGCGGTGTTTCTCGCAATCGTCGTTGCCGAGCGCATCGGACAGGGACATTTTAATCCGGCAGTAACGATAGTATCGGCAATAAAAGAGCGGCTTGGGTTTTCGGCGATCCTGCTCCATATTGTCTTCCAATGTATTGGCGCAATCTTGGCAAGTATTGTTCTATCTCTCTTTGCTCCGAACGGCTCCGATCTTGGGGCAACAGTTCCAAGGCTCGGGCTGGGGTATGTATTTTTGATAGAAGTAGTGATCTCATTTTGCCTACTTGCAGTGATCGAGTTTACGGTCATCAAAAAGTTATCGCTGCTTAAAGCCGCTTTATTAATAGGAGTCTATATATTTATTGCTGCGATCATCACTGGCCCATATACCGGCTGTTCGATGAATCCGGCAAGAACCTTCGGTCCATGGCTTATTGGCAGTTTTAAGGATGGGTTGTGGCTTTACATTACTGCACCGATTTTAGGGATGCTACTGGCCTATGCAGCTTTCCGGCCGTTCGCTAAGGCGGCCTGATTTCTGTTGACAAAATGCTCCTGGGTGTTGTTACACACCCCAATATGAAAGATACCATTCGCATTGCTTCCGGGCAAGGTTTTTGGGGCGATCTACCCAGCGCTCCGATCGACCAGGTCAAGCTCGCTTCCGATAAATCTCCGATCGATTATATGATGATGGATTACCTCGCCGAGGTAACGATGTCCATCATGCAAAAGCAAAAGCTGCGCGATCCGAAGATGGGCTATGCCCGCGATCTTATCGATGTCATTGATGCCATCTTGCCGGACATCGTCGAGAAGAATATTAAAGTCATCACTAACGGTGGAGGTGTAAATCCCGAAGCTTGCCGTGATGCCATTTTTGCAGCAGCAAAGAAACGTGGTATCAAGATAAAAGTTGGTGTCGTTCTTGGCGATAACATTCTCGATTCGATCGATCAATTACTTGCTCAAGGCCACGAGTTGAAAAACATGGAGACGGGCGAGACATTAACTGGTGTTCGTAGCCGTGTTCTCAGTGCCAATGTATATTTCGGCGCTCATCCAATCGTCGAAGCATTGCATGAAGGAGCACAGATCGTCATCACCGGCCGTACGACCGATACCGGCCTCACACTTGCTCCGATGATCTATGAATTCGGTTGGCGTTCTGATGAATGGAATAAGATCGCTGCCGGAACAGTGGCTGGTCATATTCTCGAATGTGGTGCGCAAAGCTCAGGTGGAAATTTCTCTGCCGACTGGAAGAAAGTAAAAGATTTTGCGAACATCGGTTTTCCAATCGCTGAAGCCTATCCAAATGGTGATTTTATCATTACCAAGCATCCGAAGACCGGCGGTAAAGTATCCCGGGCAACAGTTGCTGAGCAATTGCTGTATGAGATCGGCGATCCGAAAGAGTACATTACTCCGGATTGCATTGCTGATTTTACCTCGATCCATCTTGAAGATCTTGGCGATGATAGAGTCAGAGTGTATGACATCAAAGGCCGACCTGATACGCCGTTCTATAAAGTCTCAATGTCCTATAACGATGGGTACTCCGCTGCTGGTACGCTGACATACACCTGGCCCGATGCGATGGAGAAGGGAAGACTTGCCGATAAGATCCTACGTGAACGCTTAAAGAAAGCAGGATGTACGTTCGAAGAAATGCGAACGGAATATCTTGGCTTTAATTCTTGTCACGGCTTACTGACACCAACCAAAGAAGAGGATGTTCAGGAAGTCGTTGTGAAGTTTGGTGTTCGCGGACAGGACAAAAAGTCGATCGAAGAATTCGGAAAGAACATTGCGCCGCTTATCCTGACCGGTCCGCCAAGCGTCACCGGTTTTGCCGGCGGCAGACCAAAGCCAAGCGATGTCGTTGCCTACTGGCCGGCATTGCTTGATAAGAAAGCGGTGACACCGCGAGTGATCGTTGAGGAGGCCTAATGCGAGCGTTTCTTCCGATCCTACTTCTCGTTGTGTCCAATACATTCATGACGATCGCCTGGTACGGGCATCTGAAGTTTACTTCAAAGCCGTTATGGATCGTTATCGCCGCCAGTTGGGGTATTGCGTTTTTCGAATACTGTTTTCAGGTACCGGCAAATCGACTTGGCTATGGCATCTTTACTGCAACACAACTAAAGATCATTGCTGAAGTATTATCGCTTTCGATCTTTATCATCTTTGCCTATTTCTATCTCGGCGAGACGATAAAGTGGAATTACATCGTCAGTTTTTTATTCATTATGGGGGCGGTCTATTTCGCCTTCGCAGTTAATTGATATGAAAGTACAGCTACTCGATATCTGTCATGCCCGCAGTGGCGATAAAGGTGATGCCGCCAATGTCGGACTCATTTGCCGTGAAGAAAAATTTTATCCGGTCATCAAGAAAGAAGTCACGAGTGCCCGTGTCAAAAAGCACTTCAAGGGCATTTGCGAAGGTAAGGTCGATAGGTACGAGCTTCCTAACCTTTGGGCTCTTAACTTCCTCCTTCATGAGACCTTAGGCGGTGGCGGAACCGTTAGTCTTAAGCACGATGCGCAAGGCAAGACATTAGCGGCCGCTATGCTCAGAATGGAGATCGACGTCTCTCCCGCTCTTATGCGCCAGCCTGCGGCGAAACAAAAGCCGGCGAAGCGTGTTGCTAAGAGACGAAAGTGAAATTCTTCCTATATATCTGTTCGGTTGCCTTACTATCCTTCTGGATCACCAGCTGCTCATCGTCATCGGGGCCTGAGAATAAGACGGATACAACTGTTATTGATTCTCCTCATATCGATCAGATACGATTATTAATGCATCATCTGCCTCTTCTTCGTCAGTCGGAAGGATATGTTGTCTGGCTAAAGTTTGAAAATGACCCGAGCTGGCATAAAATAAATCAGATCAGCGTCTTTCTGCGGGGTGACGATTCCACTTCAATTTTGTATACAACTGAACTCGCCCCGAAGATCGATAGTCTTTCCGAGGTGTTATTGACTTTGGAAAAAGATACCGCAGTTGCAACCGATCCAGGTCTCATCCTATATCACGGCTATTTTAGCGGCGATTCAGCCTATAAAGTTGCGATGTTCAACCCAATGCCGCTCGGTGATTTCAGTCAGCTAAATAGCTCACTTGTTTTTACTACACACTCGAAAGATACTACTGCCTACATAAAAGAGTGCTACCTTGCAGATTATGAAAGCGGTAAGATCCAATCCTCGCTTTCCGCATTACCGGGTGCTCCGGCAGGATGGAAGTTCGGAATCTGGGCCATCGATTCGGTAAATTTCCCGATTCAGAAAGTGTATTACGGCCAGTTTACTTCTCCGGTAGGCCATGATAGCGATAGCAGCAATGATGCCGAGGCATTTCCGGGAGGCTTTACCAATGCGCCGATGAATCAGCCACATGGTAGCATCATCGTGACGCTCGAACCCGATTGGTATGGGAATGATGTAAAGCTCAAAGGTCCTTCACCCTTTACATTATTACGATTCGATCGAACCAGATTTTTAGTCAGAGACCACAACTTTCCGATGCTTAATGTATCCGAGACCTCAACCTTTGGCGGATACATTTACGTGCAGCACCGATAATTATCAACGCTCAAAAAATTCTTTATGGATCTTCTTTACCGTTGTAGCAACATCGGTATCTTTTATCACTAATGAGATCGCATTTCCGGCACCTCCGTAAGCAATCATTTCACAATTTATTTTTTTGATCGAAGCGAATAAGCGTGCCGCAATTCCTGAGGTTTGCTCAAGTCCATGGCCGACTAAGGTAATAAGTGCTTTTTCGTGATCGACGTCGATGGTTGCAAAACCTGCCAGTGCTGTCTGTACCTGCCGGGCTTCGGCGGCTTTATCCAACACTAATAAAGCTTTATCGAACGAAAGACTTGTCGCTACCGGAATGATCTTATTCTCTGAGAGTGCTTCAAACAACAGGGGTAATGTCGTTGGATTAGGAAGCAGGTCGCCGGAAGATAGTTGAAGCAGCGATACTCCTTGCTTAATGGCAATGCCGGTTATGGGCTCAGCTTCGGTCGTTGAAAAGACGATGGTTGTGCCAGGACGGTCCGGCTCCTTAGAAGAAAGGACTCGAACCGGAATGCCCGCTTCAACCGCGGGTCCGATCGTTTCCGGATGCAATACTTTTGCACCGTAAAATGCCATCGTCGAAGCATCGGCAAAGTTTACTATCTCCTGGGCATAGGCATCGGGAGTGATCCGCGGGTCGCAGGTATAAATGCCGGCAACATCAGTCCAGATCTGGATCTCTTTTGCCTTAATGGCAACGCCCATGATCGTCGCCGAAAAATCAGACCCGCCTCGGCCTATCGTCGTTGTTTCGCCTCGTCGCGTGGAGCCAATAAAGCCTTGGGTGATGCAGACTCCATTCTGCATTTTCTTTGTAAGCGGTTTCATCCGCTTTGCAATTTCGGGTACTTGAGGACGAGCGAGTGTAAAATCGGAATCGGTGATGAAGAACTCGCGGGCATCGCAGAAATGAACTGGAATGCCTCTGGCAGCGAGTTGTTCACGGAAAGCATGAGCAAAAATGGTTGTCGAAGCTCGCTCGCCGGCGCTATAAAGCTTATCCTTCATCTTTGGCGTCAGCTCACCGAGGAGCTCGATCCCGCGAACGAGTGTCCGGAGCTCACGCCAGATAAAGCGTAATTGAAGCGCAGCTTCCTGCTCAGCCGAAAGCGAAAGCGATAGATCGTGAAGAATGGTGAAGTGACGCTCGTCAAGTTCGGAAATTACTTTATGGGCTTCGTCAAATTTTTTCAGCAGAGCAAGTTCGCCGATACGAATCAGTGAGTTCGTAACTCCCGCACAGGCAGAGAGAACAACCAGCGGACGAACCCCACGCTTAATGCCAAGGCGGCGAATAACGTCCATCGCCCGCCGCATAGCTGCAGCATCCTGGACGGATGTCCCCCCGAATTTTTGAATTACAATGCCTGACATTATTTATCCAACCATACCCACTTGAGATCGATACGATTCATTGCATCGAGCGGATTATCGCGAACCCACGGTTGTAACAAGCGGTAGTGTTCTTGATAGAATAGTGGGATGCACGGTGCTTCATATGCGGCGACGTTTTCTGCCTGAGCATATAATTTCATGCGAGCAACATCGTCAGTTGTTTGAAGAGCTTCGGCAAATGGTTTATTAAAGGCCTCTGAATTCCAGCGGGTGCTGTTCGGATAGCTCTTCATATCATTGCTCGGTGGGACGAGTTTGCCATAGAGCAAATTGAGGAAATTTTCAATTTCCGGATAATCGGCAT
>DASTAO010000094.1:0-2314 GCA_035712525.1 Kapaibacterium sp. (SeqCode) | reverse complement strand
CTACAGATTTTTTCCTTGTAAACGGACGATGTTTATATTTTAAAGCGTTGTAGATCTTGAGTACTTCGGGTGTAGGTTCACTGCACTGACGGATTACTATGTGTTCATCATATTGTGTCTCCATCGTCGTTGTGACTAGTTTCTGCGTATTCATCGTTCTGGCAATGTCCCGCCATTCATTATGTATGCCTTTTTGTTTTAGTTGATGCCGTATCGTATTAACAATCCAATAGGCTAACAATCCAAGATGAAGATGAGCCATTACCGCATCATCGGTCTTATGGTATATGGGTCTCAGATCGAGATCAGTTTTTAATACTCGGAACGTGGATTCGATTTCGCGGATTACGTTATAGATCTTCCACTGTACTGATTCCTTCTTTTCATCCAATGTAGTCCTGAGCAGATATTGACCTTCCCTGTTCATGGTCTTAGGCTGTTTCTTCCTTGCCCACGTTAGTTCCATAGCTACTCCGCCGCCCTGCGTCTTTAACTCAACGTCATAGAACTTGTGGACGCTCGGATACTTCTGCTTTAGCCTCCCGATCCGTTCCCACACCTTGCTTTCCTTTTTCGTTCCTCCCTTCTTCATAATACCCTCCTGTATCTGGTTCAGGCCTTGCTCATAGCGTTCAGAGAATCGTCCATTCATCCCCGATTCCTTCATGGCTTTGGCTTCACTGTGCACTTTTAGCCATGCATCCCGGCTCCCTTTAACTATCACTCTCTGCAGCGTAATAGGTTGATTTCTCTTATCAGTTATTTGTACCACCTTACTCCTGGTATCTATCTTGTATTTTTTGAGTCCAGAGCGCGATACACATACATAGTCATATCCTTTTGCTCTCAGCAATGAAAGGTTCTCCTCCGAAGCAATTCCTGCGTCCATTACCACAATAGGTTTACGACCTAATTGGGATGTCCTAATGGATAGTTCTTCAATGATGGGTTCCAGCGACTGACTATCGGCAAGGTTGCCGTCAAAGATCTGAGAGTACTTTAAAAACCCTTCAATATTCACTACCACAGCTAGTACAATTATTTTCGCATCATTCCGTTTTTCCTTGCTTCGGCCAAACCGCGCAATCTTACTGGTGCGCATTGATCCTTCAAAATAAGTGTTCGTCAAGTCGTACAATATTATTTTATCGTCCAGATCAAATAATTCAGTTGTTCGTTTGCTCAGGTATGCTTCCAGGGAGTTTTTAATCGCATACAGCCGATGGCTAATTTTATAGAGCTTGTCCTTGGTAATATCTTCCCGTGGGTATTGGGTCAACTCGCATACAGAGGAATTCTCCTTTATCCATTTACTGGTGCGTAATTCAGAAGCTGGATAACTCGCCCTCGATATGATATGCGTGAGCGCCAGATCGATGCTGTCCTGGGACCATCCGCTCTTTGACAAAAAACTTGATAACCCTAACTGTTGCAGGGCCTGCATACAAAGCCATTCACACCCGACTTCGCGGACGTCCCTATTTTTCACCGAATCCGTGTCTACGACCTGATAGGCGTGTCGGTCGCAGAAGTCCAATCTATTATTCTCCTTAATCAATCGGAAACTCTCTTGCGCACGGAATTCCACTGCCGAATCCTCGGCTACAAACAATCCCTTTTTGCCCGTACGACTATCCTTGATAAGCTCCACAATTCTCGCCACCAGGGCCTTCTTCTGCCCGATTTTTGGCAAGTCGTCTAACGGCCCCAGGTGCAGTATGGTATGGTGACGCACGGTATCATGAACGCGATAACTCTCGCACAGCCTATAGTGAATGTGCCGGACTCCCGTACTCCTTTCCTTTTTTAACATCGCCTTCAGAAACATAGGTTAAAGATACTACCTCAATCATGATAATATCTACAAGACCGAGGGGGTCTACATTGGCCTTTTCGGAATTCTCCAAAATCGGCAGCCTAAGTCTCACTCAACAACAAATAACACATTCCTTTAATAACTATGAATTTTAACAGAATTCGGTCTATTTTTAACAAATTCAGGGTACAGACCCTGCAATGTGGGTTAAAGAAAGCGTCATACCAACTACCAAGCATAATTCTCACCTCAAAAGGAAAATAATGAATACGACAGAGCCAATATACCTATCCACTAAGTCCGATATTATAACCGGTAAAGCTTTTGGCGTGAAATGGGATAGTGAGGCTCACGATAAGACAATCGAAAGGATGACCCGCGGATTATTTTATTTTCACTACGGCCAAATAATACCTCTTGATTATAAAATGCAAACATACTGGTTCCAAGAGCCTCCCGAGATTGGCGATATTCCGCTCATTGAAAAGTCAATCGGCA
>DASTAO010000093.1:0-8194 GCA_035712525.1 Kapaibacterium sp. (SeqCode) | reverse complement strand
TAACTCGATGATCAATTCAAGCATCACCGGACGAAGTTGCAATTGGAGAAAGACCTTTCGTTTTGCGGCTTCGATGGAATGAATAGCTTCAACAAGTGCTTTGGGTGAATTAAAATTTGCTGTGAATTTTTTCAGGTCGTCGACTTGATCGGCATTAAAAATTTTATCTTCAGAACCGGCTACGATTGCGAGGGCATCTCGCAACCACAACTGAAGTAATTCGAGAAGCTGCTCGACATTCTGCCGCTTTTCGAGAAACGTACCGCCGCCGCGTTTTGGTAGGACCTTATCAATTTCAGCAAGGGCATTCTGGCGGCTTTTGGATAAGCCCATTCGTAAAAAAGCGACGACTTGCTTTCTTAACTCCGCAACATCTTCATTTATTAAACTTCTTGCAGCGGAGTAACTTCCACCGGAAAGCTTCGCAAGAAATACTGCCTGCTCTTTTTCTAACCCTTCGTTCCTAATTAATGCACTTGATAGTTCTTCCGGTGATAATAATTCAAAGCGGAGATCCTGGCATCTTGAAAGGATCGTTGTATATAAGCGCGATGGGTTCGAGCTCGTAAGAATGATCAGTGTATTTTGGTGCGGCTCTTCCAATGTCTTTAAGAAGGCATTTTGTGCCTGCTGGATCATTGTATCGGCCTCGCTGATGATCACGACCCGCTTTGCATCTGGCGATACACTTCGCGAAAGCGAGGCGATCACTTCGCGCATTTGCGGGAGTGAAATCGTAATTGCTTTCGGGATCGTGATATTATGATACGGATCGGATGATTTGATCGCTAATTCTTCGCGAGCAATATCGACGACATCGAATTCTTTTTCGTCGGAATCAGAATCATTGCTTGACGAAGCAGAAGCCTTTGCTTTGGCAAAGATGAATTGAACGAGAGGCGACGTGAAATTCCCTATCGAGCGGCAATTCTCGCAAGTATCACAAGCTTCGATGTTACGATGACCGGGAGTGAGGCAATTGAGGGTCTTGGCGACTTCAATCGCGGCTGCATCTTTGCCTATTCCTTCGGGGCCGATGAACAAATAGGCATTCGGCAACTTGCCCGATTCGAGCGCTTGCTTGAGGATGCGCTTAACGCGCTCCTGGCCGATGACGTTTGTCCACATTTATTGACCCTTGTTAGTAACGAGTACTGAGTAACGAGTAACGAGTTAACCTTGTTACTACTATTTGTGTGTGCTTAGCATCTACTCGTTACTCATAACGCGTTACTCGTTACTACTTCGTTGATGTCGCGAACCCTTCGGATCGGCCTGGTATCGGCTGCAGGCATAGTACTACTTTCGCTTCTATGCTACCCGTTCGGCTATGACCAATCGGTCTTTGCCGTTGGCGGAGAGTTGATGCGCCGTGGTGCCGTGCCGTTTCGCGATTTCATGGATACGAAGCCTCCCATTATCTTTATCATTTATGCGATCGCCGATATTATCTTCGGGCATCATGAATGGTCGGTGCGGGCGTTCGATATCATTTATCATTGCGCAGTACTATTCTATCTCTACCGGATCTTTCGTAAGCGGCTTGGGGATGAAGAGCTGGCATTCAGTTCGGTCATTATTTATGTGTTTCTATATGTCCTAAGTGGATTTTGGTGGACTACTCAGGCTGAGTCGTTTGCGCTGCTGCCGATGCTTGTGCTCTATGATCTTGGTGAGCGAGCGGCTTCGGGAGAATCGGTTATTCGTAACGGAGTACTGGTCGGAATACTTGCCGGTATTCTGCTGCTCTTAAAGCCTACCCTCATTGCGGCAAGCGGGGCGGCGCTGGTGTATGTCCTTTTTTATCGAACTTCAACTCGGCGCTTTGAAGGAGTACAATTTGCTGGTTCGATGGCTGTTGGGTTTGCGGCATTGATAGGACTCTTTGCATTGTATTTACAAAATACCGGAGCAAGCCAAAATTTCATCTTCTGGACTCAATGGGTTCGCGGGTATTCCGGTATCCATAGCCAGCCACTTGGTGAAGATTTTTATCGGAGTTTTCCGGTCGGGCTCTTAGCATCGTATGGATTTTCGACGATCTGCATTGCTGCCATTGGTGGCTATCTGCTTGCCAAGCAAGGCAAAGCAAGAAAAGCGACCTATACCCATTTGGTATTGCAGATGGCTTTTGGGCTTGGGTCGATACTGATGGAGCGGAAGTTTTTTCCGTATCAGTATATTCGGATGTTCTGGGCAAGTGTGCCGTTTATCGCGATCGGACTTACTAATCTCTTGAGACATTGGAAGCAGATCTATCGGTCGTACACGGGTTCTCTTTCTGCCTGGGCAAAAAAAGGAATATTGATCCTTGCGATTGGGTCGCTTGCATTCTACTCACTTGGCCCGCGGTTCTTTTCGCAGCCGGTGCATTGGACGATGCTCCGCTTGCAAGGCGTAGATGTATCTACCGATGTGGATACGCATTTCCCGAAGTCGTTTTATAACGATGAGACGAAAGTAGTCGCGGCGCTTAATCCAAAACTTACGCCGACCGATAGAATTTTTCTGTGGGGCAATAGTGTCGAGTTATATTTCTTGTTCGACCGGTATGCTCTAGCGTTCGGGCTGACGAATACGCCGCTTGTGACAGCGTGGTCAGCGCCCCAGTGGAAGCAGCAATTGCTTGATTCGCTTAAGCGAACACCACCGACGTATTTCCTTTGCGAATTTTTTGATGACCGCGCTTACATCACCGGCGATACGCTTGATTCGTGGGGACATTTGAAGCAATGGACGCAGCTGGATTCATTTGTAACGAATACATATAGCGAAGAACCGGCCATCGGACACTTTAGAATTTTTCATCGCCGCTAATGAAGCCAATCGTACGCATCATATTGCTTCTCGGCACCCTACTCTTATTAGGGATCACGCTCTTTTATCCGTTCGGGCCGGATCAGATGGGCTTTACGCTTGGCGGCGAGCTCATCCGCCACGGTTCGGTGCAGTGGCGCGATTTTATGGATACGAAGCCACCGCTTATTTTTTATATCTATGCACTTGGCGGTGTTCTGTTCGGGCATCATGAATGGTCGGTCAGGCTGCTCGATATTCTCTTTCACATTGGGTCGCTTGCCTATCTATATGTTGTATTTCGCCGAACACTGAAATCCGAGGTGATCGCCTTTAGCTCGGTGATCCTCTATGGAGCGCTCTATGCGTTGAATAATCTTACGACGCTTGCGCAAACAGAAAGTTTTGCACTGCTGCCTGTGATCGTGCTTTATGATATGACTGAACGTAGCGCTACAAACGATCATCCCGCAAGAAATGGCTTCATTGCCGGTGTTGCTACGACGATGCTGTTAGTTATGAAGCTGACACTCGCAGCAGCGCCGATCGCATCAGGAATATATTTGATGCTCTTTGCCCCAGCGGCGAGTAAGAAGACAGTGTTGCGATTTGCCGCGAGTGCCATCAATGGTATCATTGTATCACTTGCGATCATCGGTGGATATTTTTATGCGGTCGGGGCAACTGAACGAATCGGACAATGGCTCACGTGGGTTCGAGAGTATTCGAAGATAAGCGACCAGACTGTTCAGGAAGGATTGTACCGGATATTCCCGATGGGTATTGTCGTGGCGTTTGGATTCTCAACGTTAGTCATTGGCTCGATTGGCGGATATGTTTTATCCAAGTGGCGTGAACGACCAACAACTTATACTCATCTCATTTTGCAATTTGCGATCGGATGCATCACCGTTTTGATCGAGCGGAAATTTTTTCCGTATCATTATCTTCGGTTGTATTGGTGTGCAATGCCGTTCATTGCTGTTGGTATCGGTGAGCTGTATCAGGTCTGGAAACGAACAATGTCGCAATATTCTGCCGGGCAACCGATGCGATGGGCTCGGCAATTGCTATTCATAGCCGGGCTTGGTGCTATCATTTTTTATTCGAACGTGCCGCGCATTCTGACCGATCCGATCAAGTGGATGTCCTTAAAAATAAGTTCGAAAGATTATGCGCAGAGTGTTGAGGATCAACTATGGCGCAGCCATTACAAAGAGCAGATAGTGGTTGCCGATTCGCTGAGGCCACGCTTAAATGCTAATGATAACGTCTTTATCTGGGGACACGATGCAGCGATCTATTATTGGCTTGATCGATATCAAAAAAAATTCGGCTTGCCAAACGCGGCGTATGTAACGCCCTGGGCTCCGCAAGAATGGCGAATGGAATTGCTGGACTCGTTAGTTCATACTCCGCCGAAATTCTTTATTGCAGAGTCAGACGATATCAGGACCTATATCACAGGCGATACGCTTGATTCCTGGGCATACTTGCACCGGTGGCCGGCGCTGAGTAGCTTCGTCGATTCAACTTATGGTGCGCCGAGGACGATCGGACATTTTCATGTATTTGAGCGGCGCTAGTTCCGAGTTCTCAGTTCCGAGTTCTTAGTTGGTAGTCTTGAGTTCTAAGATGTCATTCCGAACGGAGTCCGCCTGGGCGGACGATGTGAGGAATCTGTGAAGAGTCTACCCTTTACTAAGCTCAGAGGATCTTAAGTTGTAGTCTTGCCACAGATTCCCCCCTTCGGTCGGAATGACAACTGAAAAGGCTCTACTATCATCTAACGCTACCAACTCCCTCAAATATTCTTCTCGAATATCCTATAGCGTTTATAGGCATCGGCATCCATTGCTTTTGCGGCGCGGTTCATGGCGTCGTTATCTTCGAGTACCCAGGATGCTTCGCCCCAATCTTTTCCATCGTTGGTTGCTTGTTCAAGTGTTTCACGATACATTAATGCATCGACACCGCGGCCGTGATATTGCGGTAATACACCAAGCAAAATGATACGGACACCTTTGATGGCTTTGCTATTAGTCATCAAATTTTTAATAGCAACTGGCAAATTCAAGGCGCCTTTCGGGATCGGACTGCCTGCAAGGAAGGCCTGATTGATATCCGGAAGCGTCAGTGTGAAGCCAACCACTTCGTTCTTTCCATCGGGCATCTTCTTTTCGGCGAAGAGTACATAGTTCGGCTCGATGACTTGCTTAAGTTCACCGGCGAGCATATTGATCTCTTCATCGTTTAGCGGTACTGCTCCCCAATTTTCCTCCCAGCCTTTGGCATAGAGATCTTTGATGATATTCACATCGCGATCGAAATGCTTCATATCGAGGGAGCGAACCGTGAAGCCGCCGCGTTCGCGAAGGACATCGGTGACGCGCTTTAGTTTTGGCGTGAGCGTTTTATCTTTATCAAGCTTCCAGGCCAAGACATCTTTTGCTTTCGCATAGCCGGCATGCTCGATAAGCGTTTTATAATATGGCAAATGATATGGCATCATGAATGCTGCCGGAATATCATAGCCTTCGACAAGCAAGCCAACTTCATCGTTGATCGACGGGCTTATTGGGCCGCGAACCTGGCGCATGCCTTTTGAGGCAAGCCATTCTTCTGCTTTCTTAAAGAGCGTATCGGCAATACTTTGATTATTGACGCACTCAAAGAATCCGAAGAAGCCGATCTTATCATTATACAACTTATTGTGGCTATGGTTAATGATAGCGGCGATGCGGCCGACAGGCTTGCCATCGTCTTCGGCAATGAAGAATTTTGCTTCGGCATGCTTATAGAACGGGTTGCGCTTTTCATTGATCAAACGCATCTTATCCATTTCAAGCGGTGGTACCCAGTTCTTCTCTTCGGAGTAAAGATCCCACACCAAACGAACGAAGCGAAGCTTTTCTTTGCGTGACGATGCTTCGCTGATCGTAATCTTACCTTGTGACTTGTACTCGCCAAGAGCTACACGGGTTGTTTCGGCGGCAACCGTTTCATCATCGGCATCAAGGACGCCGACTTCTTCCCCGATCTCTTTGAAGAGTTCGAGGATACGATCAAGATGTTCGCGCTCATGGACAGCCATGTAGCTTGTGCGCATCATCTGCATCCCTTCGGGTACGCCGGGAGAAATAAAGGCATTGACGAACACACCGGCATCGAATAATTTTTTCCAGAAGACGAATGCTTTAATGTCATCACCGACGATGACGGGGACAATAGCGCTTTGGTTTTCGATGATCTCGAAGCCTAATTGCTTAAAGCCCTGGCGCATATAGTTTGCGTTGGCAAGCAATTTATCCTTGCGTTCGGGTTCTTTAATAAGGATGCGAAGAGCCTCAAGAGCCGAAGCAACCGAAGCCGGAGTCGGCGATGCGGAGAAAATAAGCGCCGGCGAAGTATGCTTGATAAAATTAATGACGCGTTCTTCTCCGGTGACGAAGCCGCCTAAGCTGGCAAAGGTCTTCGAGAACGTACCCATCGTCAGGTCGCATTCATCGACCAAGTTAAAATGGCTTGCTGTTCCTCTTCCGCCTTCGCCGATGACCCCCGAAGCATGAGCATCATCCATCATTACTCTTGCATTGTACTTCTTTGCAAGCGAAATGATGTGCGGCAGATCGACAAGTTCGCCCGTCGTTGAGAAAATACCATCACTGACGATGAGTTTTCCGGCGTCAAGCGGAAGCTTCGATAAGCGGCGCTCGAGATCGTGGTAATCGTTATGGGCATAGCGGACAACTTCGCCATACATTCCCTTCGACATCAACTGGCCCGCAACGATACAAGCGTGGTTATCTTTATCGCTGATGACATAATCCCCACGTTGGCAGAGTGTCGGGATAACACCTTGCGCTGTTTGATAGCCGGTCGAGAATAACAAGCAGGCTTGCTTGCCGAAGAAATCGGCGAGCTCTTCTTCGAGCTGATTATGAAGCTTGATCGTACCGGTTAGGTACCTTGAACCGGAGCAACCAGTGCCATATTGATCGATGGCTTTTTTTGCTGCTTCTTTTACACGCGGATCGATCGTGAGACCAAGATAATTATTCGAACCCGCCATAATGATCTTTCGGCCATCGAGATAGACGACCGGACCTTCGTTTGCTTCAAAGGCGTGGAAGTATGGATAATATCCAGCTTTTTTTACATCGTCGGCGCGGGTGAAATCGTACGCTTTTTTGAATAAGTCCACAGACAATCAGAATGGTGAATAGAGAAATACTCGGCACCGTTAAGCCGGAGCCGTTATACCGTATACAGAAACAATTTCCCCGCAACAGCGTTCTACCTTATCGAATACACCATCTCTTGCATGGATGAAATACAGCAAAGTATTCCTTTTTATCGCATTTTTGGGAGGATTTATTGGATGCCAGAGCAGCAAAGAAGCGAGCTTCCTTTCGAGAGACGTCAGTTCCTACCAGAATAAGCGAATAACGATGATCACCCTGAAAAATGGCAGCGTCATTGAATTCGATAATGTCGGCGGCCGATACTTCGAAGAGAAATCGGATACGGGGATGGTACGGAGGATCATCGGCTTTAGTCCTTCGAACGATCAACTGACCTTCGAGATCTCAAAAGTACTCGAAGTTCGAACCCGCACCACCGAAACCGATGGCGCCGGGACTTTCCTGCTTGTGTTATTGACCGCTAGCGTTGTTGTAACATTGGTTTTCATAGCGGCTTTAAGCGGAAGCTCATGGAATTAAAACTTTTTTTTAATCATGACTCATAAGCGAATACTGAGTTTTGTATTTTTACTAGTATCCTCCTCGCTTGCGTCGGCGCAGACCGTAGCGAGCAGCAAAGATTATGCGCTGATCTTTCCGCGAACCGGGGACGGCTTTGCGGGAAATATCATCCGCATCGATCCGGATACGCTTGTCGTCTTCACCACAAATTTTACCTATGTTGCAAAGAAGGATATCGGGAAGATCATTCTACATCCCAAGAAAGAAAGCGGACAAGGATTTACGATTGGATCGATCACTGTGTTTTACGGATTGAATTATTTACTCGGAACGACCTCTGGGCAACCGGCCCCGTTTCTATCATCAAATATTTACGGTGGGAATCGATATGAGACATCCTACCGAACACCCGAAAGTGGGAGCATCCTTGGTATTGCATTTCTCGGCCTGCTTTTTGGCGGCGGCATTGGATATCTGACCGATCATTCGAGCCAGGATGACATTGTTTTCCTCTTCGATCCGCAATCACCAAATAACGCCGATGAATGGGCTGAGCTTGGCGATAGGATTCATCATGGAAAGAAGCACCGGAATTACCGGCTGAACGTTTCGGCCGGGAGTGTTATCAGCTCGGTACAGAATCAATATTATGACGATCTTAAAAAAACCGGGTACTCGGTCGACCAATATTA
>DASTAO010000092.1:0-5134 GCA_035712525.1 Kapaibacterium sp. (SeqCode) | reverse complement strand
CTATTTAGTCAATATTAGTAGATGAAATTGGTGAGGGCTAACAGGGCTTTTTGGGTTGAGGTTCGGGTGTCTTCTGAAATCCCCATAGGTGTAACTATTTCTTAAAACGAAGGTTTCTCTACCGTAAACCATTACCATAACATCTCTAATTTTACTGCTCTTTTTTGCGCTAGTACATCTCAGCGCGAGGACTTATTTCCTTCGGGATTACCAATATGAATCAACAACCATTATTCGTTCTATTTTTCTTCCTCCTAATTATAGCCCTATTCTCTTGCTCCGATTCAGGAACAGCGGTTACAGAAAATAAAACTGTTGAGATTCTTCCTCTGGCTATCGGCAATCAATGGATATATTCTGTGCAGCCGTATGACGTGAATGGCACATTTTATTCTCCATGGGAAGGCGGGAGAACTGTTCTAAGCGATACCATGATCGATGGTGAGAAATGGTTTACCTGGGATTCAATAAACGTCCACTTTTGGATAAATCGGTCCGATGGTTTATACCTGTATCCTGCAACTTGGAACGATGGCTCGTCTGTACAAAAAGCAAAACAACTCTACTACAAGTACCCTGGCAAAGTAGGTGATGCTCCGCCATATTTACACACTAAATATTCTGATCATTCAGCTTACGATACTTATGAAATAATCTCCACCGATAGCCTTTTCACTACTCCGGCAGGTGATTTCCATTGTTACGTGTATGAGTTTTATACCTATACCGAAGATTTAGCAACCCATACGAAAACAAAAGACATCAGCAAGTATAAATACTTTTATTTCTATGCTCCAGGAGTCGGGCTCGTTGGATGGGATAACTACTCGACAAACCCGACCACTAAGGAATTTTATTTATCGGAACATACTGTGTTAAAGAAATATACGTTGGCAAAATAGCTTACCGTTTAAGTCCGTTACTTTCTTTGGTCACAAACGACAATGCCGTCTTAAAGACGGCATTGGATTGCGTTCGAAGACTTCTCGAAACGCAGAGATCTGGTATACTCTTATGCCGTCTCCATCACTCCCCCATAAGCTACTTTGCCATTTACGACAAGGTCGCGTTCGCCGAGATTAACGCCGGCGAAGAAACGTGGGCGGTTATAATTATCTAGGTTCTTATTACAGACGATCTGGAAGCAGGTTGAGTTACCCTGCTTTGCAATATCGACCGACCAGCCAAGGAATATCTCCCAGCAACGGAACCACCATTCGCCGTAGGATTTGAGGATCTCGGCTTTATGGTTCTGCCAGTTCTGATACCAGCGATCGATCGTCAGTGAATAATGAATACCCACGTTCTCAACACTGTGAATTTCAAAATTTGCTTTTTCAAGACGCTTTACGACGAATGAAAGCGGCATACTGGCATCGGCCCCCGGGAAAATATATTCGCCCATAAAGCCACCCCAAATAAGTGACTCTTGGTGATACCCTGCGCGAAGACCAGCGATCTGTAAATAGAAGAGACCATCATCTTTAAGCAAGCTTGCGATCTGGCGCATGAATTTTGTAAAGTTCTTCACACCGACGTGCTCAGCCATTTCAAGACAAGATATCTTATCATACTTATCCTGCGGAATGCTCCGATAATCCATCCGGATCGCGCGTGCTTTATCCTTCACACCCCACCGTTCGATCTGAGCATTGGCGTAATCGGCACCAGCTTGTGCAATGGTAATACCGGTAGTGTCGGCACCATAATATTTCGCTGCATGGGCGATAAGTGTTCCCCAACCGCAACCGATATCAAGTAGGCGTTCGCCCGGCTTGATCTGTAACTTCTGACAAACGAGATTAAGCTTATTATCCTGAGCCGATTCCAGATCTTCGAGGCCTGTCTTGAAGAAGGCTGATGTATAGATCATTCGATCGCCAAGAAACCCTCCGAAGAAGTCATTACCACGATCATAATGGCTGCGAATGACCTTTTCGTCCTGAGCCTTTGAATGGATCGTTACTTGCGGAATGAACTGGCCAAGCAAAAACTTGACGTGGTGGCCGACATAATTGTAGTTAAAAAAATGCGTGCGGCTCTGAAGCAGTTGCTGAACATCGCAATTCAGATCGACCCGTCCGTTCATATAATCTTCGATGAAGGTGGTGATCGGGAGCTTTACTCCATTGCGATATCGGGAGGATACCTTTTTATCACGAACGACAACAAGGTCAAGTAGCTGCTTCGAAGAGACTGATTCTTTATGCATTTTTTACAAGAGATAGTGTATTGAGCGAAGATACGGCAAGAATTCCGGGAAATCTCAAAATCGCTCAGATGGGTATTTTCTCATTTGGCAAAGACGTCATAAGCAAACCGAAGCATCATTAAAATGACGACGCATAGGAAAAAAATGCGAATAAACTTATTACCCTTCAAGATCGCCATTCGTGCCCCAAGAAAACCACCCAAAGCATTACAAGCAGCCATTGGCAATGCATATTGATACAATATTTTCCCACTGGAGAAAAAAAGGATGATCGAACCGGTATTGGTCGCCAGGTTGACAAACTTTGCCGTAGCACTTGCCTTAAGGAAATCAAAGCCAAGTAAGGTAATAAAGGTTAGGATCAAGAAACTACCCGTACCTGGGCCAATGAATCCATCATAAAAACCGAGGATCAGGCTGATCAGGACAATAAAGATAAGATGAGTACTTTCCGAATAATCTTTTTCTGTATGAACGCCAAAATTCTTCTTGGTATATGTATAGATCGCCACGCCGCTAAGAACAACCAATAAGAACGGCTTCATGAAATCATTGCTGACCAACGTCAGTACCTTCGAGCCCGTAAAAGCGCTGATGCTGGCGATAGCTGCCATTATCCCAAGATGCTTGTAATTTAATTTTACTTTGCGAGAGTATTGTATTGCCGCCATGCTCGTGCCACAGAATGAGGGAAATTTTGTCGTGCCAATAACCGTCGCAACTGGAAAGCCAGGCAATAATATAAGTGCAGCAGGAATCTGGATCAACCCACCACCGCCGACAACAGCATCAACGAAGCCGGCTACGAAAGCAGCAAGGCAGAGAAATAACAATTCAGTTGGCATTCATACAAAAATACCGCTGAATATGGAAGATGCACTGAAGCTTAGTAATTACAGCTGAAAGACCCGAGAGATATTAAACCCAAGTTGTATCTGCCCTTTAGTCCAATCGTTGACCGTTTCGGTCAGGAATGATCGTTCGTTCATACCAACAGCATTGCTTAGATGCACTTGGAAAACATGCCCACCAGTCTCAATATCAAAGCCAACTGAAATAGGATCCATATTTACATTGTGCATGCCATTGAATGAATGGTAGTACTCGAAAGTAAAGGCAATTCGGTTGGTAACTTTTATCCTTCCTCCAACACCAAGAGCGAAAATATCCGAAGCATCGGTCACGAAATCCACGAGATTGCGATGAAGCAGCGTTGGCATTAATTGTACCGTAAAAGCATCGCTGATCTTACTGCCAACTAACACTTGCTGAAAGAATGACAAACGAGAAGTAAAATAATTTGGATGCGTCGTATCTTCCCATGGTAACGTTTGGCACAT
Source organism: Kapaibacterium sp. (SeqCode) (assembly GCA_035712525.1). Classification (GTDB taxonomy): domain Bacteria; phylum Bacteroidota; class Ignavibacteria; order Palsa-1295; family Palsa-1295; genus JAFDZW01. The sequence goes on along the minus strand of DASTAO010000092.1, from coordinate 1,582 downwards.
CATACCAGCTGTCAGGACGACTGAAACTGGCATTACTGTTTCACCACGCGACTGTTGGATCAGCCTGTACTTTACAAAACCATCAAGCTCTTTTTTCGCGCTGCTCCTACCAAAGCCAACTAACAAGTTAGTGATCGGTGCATAATCAAAGCTTAATCGGGTTGTCGATTGATCGAGCCCCCATAGTTGATCGATGCCCTGACTTATCAAGCCAAATCGGTGAAGGATGCGAAAATCAAGCGAACCCGCTCCCAGCATTTCGATCGATTGTCCATTGATAATGCGAGTCGATTTAAAGGCATTGGATACATATTCCTTCGACTGAACAGAATCCTTCACCTCGTCGAGAAGACTTTCTTGCGCGAGTGCCGGCACTGCCAGAGTACTGACAAGCAGAAAAGAAACGATTAAGGCTTTCATTTATTTTAGTGGGGCCAACCAAAGTGAAACTGAAATTTTTACTTTATTGGAGATCTTGTCTTTCACGACACTCGGGATTTCGATCGCATAGTCAGAGAGTAGGATGATAAACTCTGTGGTTGCGTTCACCGATGCTCCGTTGACAACGATCCTCCCTTTTGCTGTCATTCGTTTTGTTACGCCATGAAGATCCATCGTTCCGGTAATAACTACATCGTAGGTACCGTTCTTTGTAAGATCCGGGCAATTTTCGACTTTGCCTTTGAAGATCGCCTTCGGATATTTATCACTTTCGACGTAATTCTCATTGAAGTGCTCTTGCATCAGTGCGCGCTTAAACTCGAATGCCTTCATCAATACAGCGAGTTCGATCGCTCCGGTCTTGGTATCAAGCACACAGACCCCTTTGGCATTTTTTGCAGTAATATCTTCTACCGATGTGGAGCAATCGAAATTGACAGCACCGGATTTTGTAAAATATTTTTCCTGTGCCGAAGCGATCGATGATAAAGCAAAAAGTCCGAAAACGATACTAAGCCCAATTATTCTTTTTTTCATATTACCCATCTTTCTTATTCTACCGAACATCTTGTCAGGACGACATCCGTGAGAAACCCTGTACACATTCCTACTACCGAAATACTGTCTCCGACGTGAAGCCTAGCTGCCTGATCGACGTGCGTCTTATCCAATTGGCAGGATACACTTGACATCGGGTCGTCACTTTCAAAAAAGATCGTCACATTCGCCAGCGAATCCCGCTCGATCGAGTGTATCTTGCCTTTGACGTTAATGATCTTATTCAAGAATTTTTTATTTGCAATTGCCTCATTAGTAGAATATTCTTTTACCAATGTTATTGCCGGCAAGATAATATCGGCCGTGGCACCCTGAAGGTCTTTATTCGCCCGATTGAATTGGAAAAATCCGTACCCGATCGTGGCCAAGATGCTTACGACCAGAACCACCGAGACGATCTTTAATTTTGATCTCATAATTAATTATTCTCCATTCCAGTATTTATCCAGTGTTTTATTTGAGCAATTTCGCAGGCAGTAAGCGAATTTGCTTCCCGAGGCATGGCTGTGAATCCGGGAGCATGGGTTACCGATCCGATAAGCCTCCCATTAGAAGCATAGCGTTTGAGATTTGCATAGCCTTC
>DASTAO010000091.1:0-7473 GCA_035712525.1 Kapaibacterium sp. (SeqCode) | reverse complement strand
TCCAACATCCATTTTTGACTCCTACAATACAAGCCGTATTTCCTTTTACTGATATTGCAGCAGCTCCATATATTGCATTTGAATAATCAAAGAATTTATCGTACCAATGCCAGGTCTTACCATTCCAATGGGAAATATATCCCCACCCACCGGCAGCAATCATATTATCAGGGGTTCCACCATAAGCAGCAATACCGACATAGCTATGTCCACCAAGTCCATTATGCAGATCCGATGTGTCTTTTCGCCATGGCCCATCATCAGTCTTTCTAAATACATACGTTCCTGAAATCACAGCAAGCCGATGACCCGCACTATCAGTAGCCCAAACATTTCCAATCCCATATTCTCTAGCTTGGCCAGATGTTGAAAATGCATCTTCTGTCCAACTATTACCATCGTAATGCAAGAGTATGGATTCATCAGTAGAAGAATTATACCCGGTTGCCCAAACATCGTTATGACTTGTTCCCCAAACCGAACTTAATCGTTTGGTTGTTCCAGAAACCATATCAGTAAACTTTTTCCCATCAAAGTGATGAATCTGACCGCTATTTCCTACTATAAAAATATCATTACTCGATGTTCCCCAACAGGCATTAGTCGAACCGGGACGATATTCATCAAAATAATCCCCAGGAGTACTATAAGTACAATGATATGCAATACTTCCATGTACCATCCAGTAATCATCCTTTGCAAAAGCAAATATATTAGCCCCATTTAATCCACCATCCATCGTAATCCCTGTCTTATTATTAACTGTATGGATTTTTGTAAAAGTCGATCCATCAAAATGCCAGAGATAATTACCAACGATATGTATATCGTTATCACCAAATACCCAAACCCCTGTCGGACTAGGATCTTCTGGAATACTATACTCAGTCCAAACAAAGGCATGAGACAGTGAGTCTTTATCAAGGTTACAGGTATCGCAAGGCGGGGGATGAGTAGTATCGGTATGACAAGTATCGCAACAAGTATCGCATTTAGTCGAATCGGTCGGAGGGGTGGTCGGATAATGCCTACAGGAGCTGGTGAAAGCTCCTGTTAATAATATTGCCATGACAACAAGTGGGATGAATTTCATTCACCGATCATTTTCTCAATACCACCTTCTCGCTCGCCCGATACTCCAGGCTCTCCATCACATAATAATACTCCCCGCTCGGAAGATCGCCGAGGCGGACAGTGAGTTCATGCTTGCCAACTCCTCTGGCAGCATCGAGAAGCGTTTTAACATGGCGTCCCATTTGATCGTAGAGGTCGATCTTCACACCGGCAGCTAATCCTAATTCGTACGGGATAGTAATAATATCCGAAACCGGATTCGGGGTCGGTGGCGGTAATGAGTAATTACCTTTAAAAAGAACACCACCGCTATAATTTCCACAATCGGTTACGAGGAACGACCCGGCAGACGATTGCAATGGTTCTGAGTTCGAAGGATTACTTTTATCGATTATCAACGCAGAAGAATCACGCGGGCCGAGTAACGCTTCGCCGCTTAGGATACAAAGCACACCTGCAACCGGAGCGAGCCGTTTCCCTTTTCCGGTAATTCTAATAACGCTATCACTCAATCGGTTCGGCACCAATAGGCATCCATCGCTCAAGGTACCGATAGTAATTATCGTATCATGGAAGAATACCACAAGCGGATCGAATCGCAAGTCGAAATAGAAGCTATCGATATCGATAAGCGGCAGATCAGGGCCGCTTATTTCAACGGGTATCGGTACAATGTCGCCAACTCTTGCCCGTATTGCAGGAAGCGTATACGATACCTGCGGAATGCCAAGCGGAGCAAAGACGCCTTTTCCGGTCAGTACTACATCGGCATTCTTCTCAACAGCATCGGCAGTAATGAATAACGAATCGCGATAACTTTGCCCACGCGCCGGCACAAAGGTAATATCGAACGGCACCGAAGAATGAGGAGCGATGGGATTTACCAACGGATCGGTTACCAAGCTAAAGACGCCGCTCTGCAATTTTTTCGTCAGAAGCCTAAGAGGATACCCTCCGGTATTACTGATCGTGATCTGTTTGGTGCTTCCAACCGAATGAATGGCAACATCACCAAAGCCAAGGCTGTCCGGCGTAATGGTAAGATGCGCATCCACACCAAGCCCAGTCACCGGTAAGGTTGCATCGGTAGCACCGACACTAACGATCTTCAATTCGACCGAATCGAATTGCTCAGCCGTCGGATGATAAGTGATCGTGTATGGCTTACTACCATTGGCAGAAATGGTCGCTGGCCCGGTTGGAGTAATAGTAAATGGTGGTGAGATCAGCACATCGGTAATGTTGATCTGCGAATCTTTTGGTGCGGAGACATTGATCGTTAGTTGTGAATCAGTGCCAACTCGTACCGAACCGAAAGTAAGCGACGAGATCGAAAATAACGGACCGGGCCCGGTGCCCCGAGCGCGCAAGATAACCGTATCCGATTGATAATCGGAATTGACGATCAGCGTCGATTGCTGCACTCCGATCGTCTTCGGAGTAAAGGCAACAAGAATACTATCGGTACTCGAGGTCGCAACCTGAGCGATCGTCTGTGCTATGGAGAAATCCGTAGTAGGTTGTATTACACCGATCGAAGCAGCAGCATCGCCACTATTAGTAATATAGATCGCGGCAGAGTCGCTTGTGGTGTTTACCAGTACATCACCAAAATCAATGATAGACGGTTTAACTGATAGCACCGAGCGGACGCCTTTCCCTTTTAATTCGATGGCCACACCGTAATCTCCACAACTGATCGTATCTACTATCGAAACATCTCCCGGCTGCACTGGTTTGAAGGTATAACAGATCGTTACCGGATGCTCGGCTGTGATGCTATCGGGCAATGAAGTGAGTGTCGCAGCAGTGTACGTTATTCCTGACGATACTGCACCAAGTGAGGACAGCGTGATCGGGATCGGCAAGCAGCTTGGGTTCGAGAGCTTCAGGCAGACAGTATTTTCTTGACCGATCTTTACCGAACCAAAGTCGATCAGGTTTTCCGAGGCGATGAGCGCTGGGTTCGGACCCCCGATGCCATGTAGTACATATCGCAACGTATCATTACATGGACCAAATACCAATTCGACCCACCCGGTGAATTCGCCTGTATCCTTTGCTAAGAAGACGAATGGTATCGATTTCGAAAACCCGCCGGGAATGCTGCCGATGGCATTGCCTAGCGTATCGAATACTGAAGCCCCATGGAACATTACAGTGCGTAACTGGACTTCCCCAAAACCAGTATTCTTTAATTGTAAGATGAATTTACCTGTATCAAGAGGGCAGTTTACACCAAATTCGATCACCGGCTGAGTGCTTGAGATCTGCGCTTTTTCGCGGACAGCTTTTGCTTTTATTGTTGCCACATAACAGCCGTTTTCCGTGAGAGTAATATCAGCTCGTTCAACGCCAAGCGAAGTGGGTTTAAATTGAACCGTCACTTCCTGACTTGCTCCCGGGCTCATTGTAAAGGGAAGCTTCGGAGAGCGGATGGTAAAGTGAGGCGATCCTATAAGTGAAGTATCATTGACTGTAACGGTTCTTCCGGCAAAATTCTGGATCAGTATTGTTCTTATATCCTCACTTAGGTCGCAACCACTATTGAAGTCTACTACACTATCGCTTTCAATGATGCTCCCTACGCCATAGTATCCATGGAAGGTCAGTAACTTATCGCCGCAGGGAGAAAGCGACATTTTGGTGTAGATAGTGTAGTCACCCGGACGTGTTGGTGAAAACCTAAACTTCAACGATACCGAATCTCCATCTTCGAGTAGTTTCGGCAATGTTCCGAATGTTTGCAAACTCATTGCACTATCGGAAAAAACGGGAGCACCAAGCAGGACTTCACGCCCGCTCGTATTTACGAACATGATCGTCGTATCCCTGACCGAACAGCCGCTGCCAAGCTCAAAGAATTCCGACAGCGATCGGATGGCAGGACCAACAACCGTAACATTGATCGGAATGGTAAAATCGAATCCGCAATCGCCATCGGTGGCAATGTGTTGAAGATGCAATAGCGTTTGATATGGCCCACACTCCGAACCCGTAAAGCGAATTGTTATGGCTAATACAGAGTCTGGTTTTACAACTGCGAGCCCGCTAACCGGCGATGTGATCCGGAAGCCGCCCGACCCGATCAGCTCTAATGGCGGATTAAAAGAAATATCGGAACTGCCGGTATTGACCAGGTAAACAGTAGTGTCGAGTTGGATCTGCCCGGTAGGCAATGCGATCGGCGGAAAGAAAATGCCTGGTGTCACGGTGAATTGCTCGAGAACACGCGTCCCGATGAATGTTCGCTTTGCCTGAACAGGACATTCTAATGCCGTTGCCGTCAGCGTGCTATTTATTTGCAACTTCCCGCCGCTTTCGATCCTGAATTTTACTTCTATCGAACTGCCGCTATCAATCGTAAACGGTAGCTTTGGAGAAAGAATCGTGAAGGGCGGTCCTGGAGAGAACTGTAAAGAATTGATCGTTACTTTCGTGGTCCCTTTATTGAATAATCTTGTCTGGCGTTCGATCGGAAGTTTGCAGTTTAGAATCCTGCCGATATCGAAGGCCGACGTATCGAAGGCGATAGCTACCAATTCTTTATGGACCGTGACCGGGATTTTTACTATACCGCCGCAGATGGTAGAAGCACTAACGACTAGCGTGTCGCTATAAAAGCCAGGCTTGGTCACCGCTACGTGAATTAATATCTGTGCGGTCTGATTACTATCGTTACCCTTCAGCGGGAAGCCGCCGCCGGTCGCTGCAGTAAAAATAGTACCACGTTGAAAACCGATCGCACCGATATCGACATCTTCAGCACCGCGATTGTAGATATGAATGGTTGTAGTCGCCGTTGAATCGCAAAGGAGTGAAGCAAAATCAATTCGGGATTCTTTCGAGGCGATCATATACCCATCCGAAGGTGGCCCTTGGATCGGTGCAGTGCTTGAAGGTAACGAGGCATTGGATACTTTAGTAAGGTCAGTGCCACCCGATGTGAAATTATGAATGACCGGCCCGGCCGGATCGTCATCAAACGTATAATAACTCACAAGGCCATTCTCATTGCCGGAAAGCGGTAATGCTTTTAGGCTATTGATCTGAATAGCATTTCTCGCAATGTTCCAAATTCTTGCTTCGTCGATCGAGCCGATAAAACTTTGAGCTGTGGTGCCACTGTGTCCAATAAAAAATGAATTCCATCCACCGATAAGCGATGAAGCATTTGTCGGAGCACCATTCAAGAATTGCCCATCGACGAAGAACCGAATACTATCATTCGGAGTGAATGTGACTGCAAAGTGATGCCACTGAAGGATATTAGGTAGTTGAGATGACGTAGCACTAACCACACCAATATTTGTCCGGAATGTTGCAACAAGAAATTGCCCGCTTCCGAAACGTAAGCTGAACGACCCGGTATCATTTGCATCACCAAATTCAATAAGTCCACCACCTGTTACAAACAGCGAGTCTTTTGCCCAGCACTCGAGTGTCAATGCGCCCGTGGGCATATTCTTTGGTGATGTTGAAGCAGCATAGGAGTTGCCATCAGGGATCGTAAGCATGTTTTTCTTACAGGCCTGCCCATAGCCATCAACGGCTGCAAAGAGCATAGCCGAAAGAACCATCAAGCGATATGTGGATTTCAGTATCACTTGAGTTTGCGTTCTACTGTTACGCGCACTGTCCGCGAAAGCATTCTGCCTTCAGGCACTGAGTTATCGAATAACCTATCCTTCGATCCTCTTGCTTCGAGATCGAAGGAAGGAGTCGTCCTGCCAAGAAAGCGAAGCTTATTCGAAAGCAGAACCGATGCTTTCGAAGCACGATCATAGGAAAGCTTTTCATTGAATGCCGGATCGCCCGTCATATCGGTATGGCCGATCAGGGTTACTGTTGCATCAGGTGTGACGGCTGTGGCGATGCGATTTAAGATCTCATCGGCATTTTTACCAAGTTCGGAAGTCGAGCTGTAATCAAACAGTAAGAGATGGAATCGCTCGAGTAACTTATCAGCATTTGTCGTATCGATCGTTGCGCGAGTGACGGTTCGTTCTTGCGGTTTGATCCTGATCGCACCGGAAACCGCAGCAGAGCCACCGGAGGAATCGGTTACTTCCATCGTCCAGGTGATCGAATCTTTACTGTTGAGGGCATCGCCCTGCGTGATGTTCCAGAGCCATTCATGACGGCTATCACCTGAGAGGCCGTCGATCGTTTCAAGAACTCTGCCGCCTTGGCGGATGATGATCTTGTTCGACTTTACACCGCTTGCAGAAAAAATATCCTGATAAAATTTAATACGAGGCGGTGTAGCCGTTTGCTCGAGTCGTTTTGTTTCTACGGGTGCCAGTAGTTGTCGTGTCGAAGCAGCGATCTCCACTCGCCTGTTCTCTGCCTGACCGCTTGCTGTTGCATCGTCGGAGTTCATCTCAGGCAATGCTCTCGAACGAACTCGAATTCTCGAAGGACGAATGCCCCAAACTGTCTGCAGATATTGTGCAATATGCTGTGCCCGCTCAAGAGCGATATCGCTTGAAGCAGAATCACCCAACGAATGCAGGCTTCGAGTGCCGGTTACAGTAATAGTAGCCTCAGGATATTCCTGCAACCGCTTACCGAGAATGTTCAGTAACTCGTGATTTATTCCGATCGCATCAAGACGATAAAATTCTTTGGTGGAAAATGTTTGCGCTTCGCTCGGTGAAGCAAGCTGATGATACCGATCTGAGATCACTTTCGAACCATCGTCAAAAAATAAATACGCCAGTGTCGGAGAAACATCCGTTACTAGAATATTCTCGATCGTGACAATAGGCTGCGAGACTTCCTGATCGTTATCCGTCAGCCCAACGGCACGAACCGCCAGATGCAATGCCGCCGGTTGTGGCTCAGGTGGTTTTGTTTGAGCGATCGGTTCTGGAGTTGTTTTTATTTCGGGCTTGATCGGCTCGGGATTCGGCTTCGGTGCTTCGGTTTCGCTAACCGGGAATGCGATCACAAGCGATGCGCCGCCACTGAATGAGTATGTTTTATATGACTGCCCTTCGATCGTAGCGGCTGAAGTGATGGGAACATACGCTTCAAGATATGGACGGAATGAAACGACGCTTGAGATCGGAAGATCGTACCCAGCGCTCAACCCAAGCGAGAGTAAAAAAGCATTTGCACTAAAATCTCCTGAAGCTACCGTTCGCGTCGAACGAAGGTTTTCAAGATAGACTGCATTTTGTGTTAAGAGCGCTTCGGATTGGATGTACGTAGGGCTCGGAAGAAATGCAAACCCGAGTGTGGCTGAGATCGCGATTCGCTCGATGGGATGGAATGCACCGCCAAGTTGAACTCCGATAGCCGACATCGATACATTGTATCGGCGCTCGCGATTTATCCTTGTAGTATCACCGGCGGTAACATCGAACGTATGCTCTATATTAAACGGGGTCGTTG
>DASTAO010000090.1:0-2941 GCA_035712525.1 Kapaibacterium sp. (SeqCode) | reverse complement strand
ATAAATGCCGTATCTATGAAGTTGGTATCTCTTATAGCGGCCGCACGTATGCCGAAGGAAAGAAGATCGGTTGGAAGGATGGCTTTAGTGCGTTGCGATGCATCTTGAAATATAATCTATCGTAGTTGATTTTCGTATATTTGCCGCTCAGGCCAAAGACGAACTTGTTTCGCCGCCCTGGCTTGAAAAATAGACCTCTGCGTTTCGGCGCAGAGTGCCATATTATGGGGAGCCATTTCTTTGTTATAACATTTGAATGGCGGAGAATCTGTATATACTCTTCCCTAAATTAGAGAATCTGCGTATCTCTTTCCCCGCAATAGGTTTCCCCGGTTGGGCTTTATAACCGGGGATTTTTTTGAGTTTCCCCTAAAGTTTAATTTGGAAACGAATAGGGATATAGTACGGTTGTACACGCGAATTCTAAAACTAAGCCAGTGAGGGAAACTCTTTCCTTCATTTTGTCAGCTCGGAGAGGTGGATGAGTGGCTGAAATCAACGGTTTGCTAAACCGTCATAGTGTGTAAAGCGCTATCGAGGGTTCGAATCCCTCCCTCTCCGCAACCAATGTTAGTAAAGGCTATCCGATATGGGATGGCCTTTTTAATTTGGTACCCGCCAGTTATTTTTCACTCTCGATTTGCCAATACAACCGGCAGTTTAGGCATTACAACTATAAATTGTCGGATTACAACCATAAGTTGCGGTTTTCCGCTTGGTTCTCAGATCAGGTCTCTGTAATTTTGTATCGTTAAAACAATACAAAAAAACGACACCTATTTTATGATGACTACTAAAATAATTGGCAATAAAATTGCCGAAGCCCGAAAGAGACTCAATATTTCACAAGCCCAACTTGCCGAGCGGTTATACATTACTGCCCAGGCAGTTGGTAAATGGGAACGCGGGGAATCGATGCCGGATATTACTACCTTCGACCGTCTGGCTGAGATCTTGGGTGTGGACCTTAACTACTTTTCGGAGAACGCGACATCCTCTACCGACGAGATGCCGCCGATCGATCTGATACTCGAGCATCTGGATGCATTACCCGACCCACCACCATCGCGTTCATCCGATCGGCAAGCGGTGAATTTCAGTGGCAGCAACCTGCCGGAAAGTGATTTCGCCGGCGTTACTGCCCGTAAAGGAAAATTCGTTGCAAGCGCATTCCGTGGCTCCGATTTTTCGGGTGCCGATCTTACCGGCAGTTCGTTCAAGGCCAGCGATTTGCGCGAAGGCAATTTTGATAGAGCAAACTTGACCGATTGCAATTTCTATGCACTAGATCTGACCGGCGCGAGCTTTCAACAATCTATTCTCGTACGCACTAATTTTAGTGCCTCAGGACTTAAGGGAGCAACATTCACCGATGTCAAACTGACGAATGTTACCCTAACGGCAACCGACCTTACGAAAACCTTTTTTGAGCGTTGCACTTTCGATGGCGTTGATTTCGATAAATCGGACTTGCGGGGGGTATGCTTCGATGGACAATCGTTTACCAATGTCAAGTTTGATAACTCATCATTAAATGAAGCTTCTTTTAAAGGGGCGACACTTAAGAATGTATCCTTTCGGGCTTCCTTTGCCATAACAAATAGATTTTACAGAGGCCTGAAAACCATTTGCTTCGATGGAGCCTCGATGGATAAGCTGACCTATGCTGCGCTCAAAGGCCTTGGGGTCGATCTATCAAAGGTCACGGTTTTTTAATTGTAAAAATATAGCGCAGAAAATTGGTAATTTTGAACCAATGAAGCTATTATTACTGCTATTCGGTGCATTGATATTATTTTCCTGCAGCAAAGAACAGCAGCCTGCACCAAAGGCTGCTGCTTCTTCGGAGCAAGCACCCGATACACTGTATCTCGAACATAATGGCTCGCTCTATAGCGTACTATCAGATGGCACCGGTGCTAAGAAGATCTTTACCGGTTACGATGCCGCTGTTTCGAATGATCATAGTCTCATCGCTTATACGGACTATCAAAACGATAAGCGCTTCGTAGCCTATTACGATTCGCGCACCGGCTATCGGCATATCTATAATAACCTTACGGGTGACAATGCTTACGGTGCGCAACTATCACCCGATAATCGGACACTGCTATTTAATCACTTCTATAATAGCCAGTGGGTTGTTGCATCGGTCGATACATCCGGTACCGGGTTTACGATCCTAACGCCGCCACCAAGCACTGCTTACGGTGGATACTATCAACCGCGATGGTTTTCCGATGGCACCGGATTTCTATGCGATAATCTCGATACCGTCTTTGAATTTTCTCGCGACGGTAAACTGCTTACTGCCGTTGCAACGAAGTCGCTTGTAAATATTGACTCATTCGGGATCAGCAGCTCGTCGCTATTTTGGCTCGATAGTAAACGCAACCGCTATTACTTCGAAGGCGGCTCCGATATTGACGAGCCACCGGATTTTGCACCGTATGCCATTTTCACTCACGATAAAGCTTTACACAAAACGATAAAGCTAAGCCCCGATACCATCCACGCGATGAGCCCGATGTGGTCCGAGCGAACCAAGCTCTTTTATTTTCGTGGCTATACAAAGAGCGAAGCAGCGGCGATCAACCCAAACGATACCGCGGCGTTTGTAACCTATTCCGTCTTTAGTGTGCATGAGGATGGCACGGGATTGAAGCGGTTGTTTTCGGATTCGGTATTGTCTGAACCTTGATTTGGGGGGATTTTAGGGATTAAGGAGATAGCATTGTAACTTCGATTGGTCTTGAGCGTTTCTTGAAAAACTAATATAGGTATGAGCGTTTTGAAAAGAGTTGGGTTGTTATTCTGTATTCTATTCTTTATTCTGTTTGCTTCGATCACTGTTCAGGCTCAGTGGGCTGATACTTGCCAGCATTTGAGGGAGTGGGGAGCTTATCATCCAACAGATAAGCTAAATGCAACTCGACAATAT
>DASTAO010000089.1:0-2192 GCA_035712525.1 Kapaibacterium sp. (SeqCode) | reverse complement strand
GCAGTGAGTGTTATCATAAATGGCAATACTATAACGGACGATAGAATATTGCTGCCCTGCTCAAGTTCTTTCACGATTGCCTCTGCTTCGGCAACTGCAGCATTGAAGCGATCCATGGTTAACTTCACCGTCAACTGCTTCGCGATCTTACGCTGGATATCCATCATCCGAACAAAGAGCATATCACTCGGATCGGGAATCGCCTTTATCGCGAGGTAGCGTTGTTCATACGCGATCAATTCAGTAAATGCATCTCCTTTAAGATCTGCGGGCAACTGGAACACGCTTTGCATCAGCAGCACGCGATAATAATATTCTTCCAATGCCGTTGGGTCGTTCGCTGCGATCAGCTCAGCTTCCTGTCGCTTCATTTCATTATAGAAATGGCGGAAGAGTTGCTTATTGCCAAGAAACATCAAGAGGTCGCATCCTCGGTTGGGTGCAATATCCCGATAGCACGCAGCGAGCATCTCCGAGAGCATTTGGTAATACCGCTTCTTGGTAAGCTTATGCTGTCTGATGATCTGTTCAGGGTCGATCCCATTACGATCGCGGCAATCGAGGATCTTAAAAAATATTTTTCGTTTAACTCCACGAAATTGCAGGGGGCGCAGTTTCGCTCGTTTGGTTTTGCTTAGAGCAAAGATAAATTCTTCCAGTAAGGTCATCGTGGACTTTTGGATGTACCTTAAATATACAATATTTTTTGGCAAGCATAGTAAAATTCAATGGAAGTCAATATAATATTGCAGGACTAATTACTAATACTTTAGAAATCTAATTATTTACTATAGCGCAGTACTATCTTTTGTATTTGGGTATGGTAAAAGAAATCAGCGGTATGATCGTTTGGATGGGTGTCGAGGTTCTCGAGAACAATCATCGTTGTTTTTGTGGATGGGATATAATAATCGAGCGAGAGAAAGCCCGGTGCATATCCATACTGGCCCAGTTGCGAGTTATCTTTTGCAATGATGATACCATACCCATAATCGGTTGGGCCAAGCATTGGGTGCTGCCTGACGGCATACTTTGTCATCATCAGGCTATAGCTTTTCGGGCTCAGTATTTTTCCACCGTGCAATGCACCAGACCAAATAGTCAGATCGCTGGCCGTTGAAATGAACCTAGCTGCAGCAGTAAAATAATCTTCATCACTATTTTCAATGTAATGCTTATAGATGTTTCCGTGACTATCCAAGGCCATGCCGGTTACGAGCTGGTCATACTTATGGATCGATGGATGATAGGTGCTATTCATACCAAGCGATCTGAAGAGCTCGTTCGAATAATCTGCGAATGACTTTCCGCTTGTCTTCTCAATGATCTGGCCAAGGAGTGCATAGCCGATCTGTGAATAATCGAATCGCTCACCAGGTTTGAATGCAAGTGGTGAATCGATCGCAACGATGCCGTGAGTATGAGTCAGAAGATGATGAATCGTAACGGTATCACCCCACGATGGAAGCGACGGCAAATATTTTCGTATTGGATCTTTTAATGCTACGTGTCCGCTATCGAGTTCTCGTAGAATCATCGCCGCTGTTAGCTGCTTACTCACTGAGCCGATAACGAACTGATATCCTAATCCCATTGGAATGGTTTTTGCGGTATCTACAAAGCCCGCGCAATGAGCATAAAGTGTTCGACCATTTTGAGAGATGAGGGTCACTCCACTAAATGGTTGAGCAGTGTGTTCAAATAATGAGTCGAGCGCCACGACTAACGGCTCCTGGCACGCTTTGCCGCTATAATCTCCTTTTGCCCAAGCGATCGACGGCTCGATCCACTCAGGCAACGCTTTATAGACATAGGCATGATGAATGCCCGTGCTTAACACGATCTCTTTGAAGTGTGGTATCGGCGCTTTCGAATATTCTTTTTGTGGAACGCAGGTATAACTGAGGCTATCGCTTGTTTCGCGGATCGAAAGGATATTGCCGCAAAGATGGATGTCAGGATTTTCTTTTACATCATTCGGATTGCAACAACCGATAAGGACGAAGTTCATAGCACTATTCTTGAGTGTGCTCGATAGTATCTTCGTTAAGTAACCACCTTTAGATGTGCCAACTACTGTTATGGCCGAGGGTTCGACGCCGGTTGCGATCAGGCTATCGATCTGGTGTACGATCTTCTTTGAATATGATGCATCGGTATTCTTTGGCCTGATCTCACTGAACACAATGAAG
>DASTAO010000088.1:0-9396 GCA_035712525.1 Kapaibacterium sp. (SeqCode) | reverse complement strand
GCAACTTGATAGGCAATACGCGCGGGGAAATTCGCTTTAATGACACCGGTGATTACGTCAACCGACGGACGCTGGGTGGCGAGAATAAGGTGAATGCCAACGGCACGAGCCATTTGGGCAAGTCTGCAGATCGGTTCTTCTATATCGCGGCCTGCCGTGATCATTAAGTCGGCAAGCTCGTCGATGATAACCACAAGGTATGGTAGATGATAATGCTGTTCGCTTTGAGTGCTCTTTAATTTTCCCTGAGAAACTTTAAGATTATAATCGGCAAGCGAGCGGACAGCCGCTTTAGCAAGTTTATCGTAGCGGCGCTCCATTTCGATAACACAAGCCTGCAAGGCCAGCACAGCATAAGCAGGAGTTGTTACGATCTCTTCGCCAACTTCCGGCGAGACAATCAAGAAATGATCTTTTAATGCTTTATAGAGTGAAAGTTCGATCTTCTTCGGATCGACGATCACAAACTTTACGTCGCGTGGGCTCTTTGAATACAGCAGCGATGCGAGAATACCATTGACGCCAACCGATTTACCGGCACCAGTCGCACCGGCAATAAGCAAGTGCGGCATCTTTGAAAGATCGTCGATATAGACATCGCCCGAGATCGTCTTGCCGAGAGCAAGCGGTAAATTCATTTTTGAATTCGTGAACGCCGGGCTTTCAAGTACCTGACGCATCCTCACCATCTTCGGATGATCGTTCGGAATTTCGATACCGATCGTTCCGCGGCCTGGCATCGGAGCGATGATACGAATACCACGAGCTTTCATGGCAAGGGCAATGTCGTCAGTCAGATTACCAACTGTTGAAACTTTGACACCTTCTGCCGGGACAAATTCATAGAGTGTTACAACAGGCCCCGGAGTTACGACAATATTTTCTATCTCTACACCAAACTGCGCAAGCTTATCACGAAGCACCCGTCCTTTTGCTTCGAGTTCTTCGTTATCGGCTTCCATTTCATCGGCCGCCGCAGTTGGCGTCAACAGATCGAGCGACGGATGACGATACCGAGTGAGGTGTTCGTTGTAAGGATTTTCCGCGATAATGTCCGACGATCCGAAGAGCGTCGCGGGCATGATCTTCTTCTCGGCTGGAATTACCGGCACGATCTCGGCTGCAACTTCTTCGACTGATACCGAGTGAGGCAAGGCTTCATTCGATAATACTTTTTCATCACCGATCTCGACACCCGGAGTTTCCTCGATAACCGGCTCTGGCAATTCGATGATCTTTGCTGAGGAGATGACCGCTGGTTTCGGTATTTCCACAACGGGTTCTACGATCGGTACATCCGGTCGCTGTTTTAGATTTACGATCGGGATCGAATTCTCTTCGGTAATATCGGTTGGTAAAATCCGAACGCCTCGGGCGGCAGTCGCACCAGCAGCTCCGTTGGATAGACGATTCATCGCTGCCGCTTTTTCACCGAGCACGCCATCGTTCTGACGGCTGATTCTTGTGATCGGCTTCGGGGCAATTCCATTCGTCGCTTTGGGCGCCGGACGTACTTTTAAGAACGGGACTTCCTCTTTCTTAGCAGAAGCCCCGTTTTGTCGTATTGTAATAATATCCCTGGCAGGGTTCAGAAAATCCGATTCATCGGCGGCAACCTCTTCAACCTGTTGAGAAACCGGTGGAGTCATTCGAACCGGTGTAGGAGTTTCTTTGACAACCGGCTGCGGCTTCTTGACGACTATTTCGGCTTCATCTTCTTCGATGGTATCAACTACCGGAGCTTCATGCTTTAAGATCGAATCATGAATCTCTTCGGCAGTGTGATTCTGAGCTTTGCGCTCTAACTTCTCAGCTCGCTTTTCTTCGCGTTTATCCCAGAATTCGATAAGCCTCATTCTGGTCTTGGCAGCAAGGCCTGAATAACCACCTTGTAGTCGCTTAAAGGTTACTTCGATATCGAGATCGATGGCAAAGACAAGCATTACCACAAAGCTTGTCGCATAAATGATCAGCGCACCGATGGAGCCGATAAGACGGGTGAACGTAAGTCCGAGAAATTGCCCCACCGCACCGGACCACTCTCTGTCAAGATGCGGCAGGGCTGCGATAAGCTGCGTCGTACCGATCGTCGCCGAAAATAAGATCGCCGAGATCAGCATGAACGAGGTCGCAAGGGTTAAGCGTCGGCGCTGCTTCGTACTGAAGCGGAATAATGCCAATGACCACCACGCCATAAAGAACGGGAATATCACTGCGGCATAGCCGATCGTTTTGTTTATGAAAAAATTAGCGATCATCGCCCCGACAAGCCCGACCCAATTATGGACGGTATCGGCATTGGCATTAACGACTGGATCGGAGCGAAGGAAAATTGCCGGAAGATCGGTGATGTGCGTCTCGGCTTGAGCAGCATCCTGCGCACTATAACTGATAATGGCCAGTAAAATAAATACTGCCATTACGACTAAGATCACACCGAGCGATTGGCGCTTCTTGACATTCGTATCGGGTTTCTTCGCCGGTGTTTTTAACTTAAGCTCTATTTGCTCACCGGTTTCCGCTGCTGCTTTTGTCGTTCGTTTGCGTCCCTTTGGTTTTTGCTCGACAGGTGCTTCCTCTTCCGGTTCTTCCTCCGGAATTTCGGGTATAAACTCTTCGCTTAAGCGGCGCGGCATCGGCCGGGTTGTCCTTGGGCGGCGGGTCTTCGATGATGGCTCGACGGGGGGAATATCAAGCGGTCGGCGCCGCTCGAAAGCAGGCGCGGCTTCTAATGGCTCCTCTATCTCCTGGGGATACAGAAATTCGGGTTCGGCATCGTAATATTCTTGGGGTGTCGTTCTATAAGGATTAGTACGCGATGACCCGTTCGAATTTCTATTCGAATTACCATAAGGCGAACTTCGGCGCACCGGCTGATTGAGGGGTTCTATCACGACAGGGTATAATCCTCCACAATTTACAACTTTTCCCCACAAAAATAAGCATAAAATTGCTCAATAAGTTCAACATTCCAAAAATTTAATTTAGGAATCGCTATTTTTTAGACAGGTGGAAGGTTAGTGGCAGGTTATTTGATCACAACAACAGAGCGCTCACCGTGCCAACCATTAGCCTCGAGAATGCATCTATACATTCCGCTAGGAAGTGAGGAGGCATCTAATTGATACTTATACCATCCCGGGGCTTTTTGTTCATCGATGAGCGTCTTTACGATCTTTCCCATGGCATCGATAAGGTATAATTTTACCACAACTGAGCCATTATTACCGGCCGAGCCAATACCAAATGGTATTTCGGTAACGGATGTAACCGGGTTTGGATTATTCTGATCGATGCTGCTGATCGGAGGAATAAAACTTACTTTCAGCCCAACCGGCGAACACGCATCGCCAATGATGATGCGGCCTGTTTGTGAAGAAGCAAGCGGCTCGATGGGGTCGAAAAAATTAATGTTGTTCTGTACAAGGTACGTTGTATCGTGAGCAACATCCGGATGCACTTTGAACACAACCTTAAAGATCGCACCGGCTGCACCAAATTGTTTTGTCGTAGCAGCTAATGAAATATCGATGTAGCCTATTCCCGGAGTCGTCGTCAGTTTCCAATCGGGATCGCTGATGAGTAGTGTCTTCTCGATCCGGACAAAGTCAAGGATCGCCGGATCGTAATTGATCCGTTCCGAAAGTAAACGTTCCGGGACGATGGTGCTATCAAGCGCATCGGTCAATCGTTGGTAGACACTCACTTCTTTCCCAGGATTGCCAAAATAATTGGTATCGATCGAAAGCCGTTCGGTCAGTGGCTCATGATCATATCCTTTAAAGACGATCGTCGATGACGTCCCGTCAGAGTAATAAAAGATAAAACTGCCGTCGTGATTCTGAGCCTTCGGAATATGGATTACCGGCTTAAAGGTAAACGTATAGATCTCTCCGCTACCGCCGCCATCATAGAAGTGAGCGCCTTGTGCCCCCAGCACACTGTATTCCAATGGGTTGGTGTTGACCGTGCTGTCGATAAATAACCTAACATTACCGATGTTACTGATATGAGAAGTCAGACTGCGTGAGCGGCCGATCACGACTTGCCCGAAATCCAAAACCGGTTTATCGATATTCGGAATTGCTTTTCCGACCATTCCATCGGCATAAAATTTTAGCGTAGCCCCGTCGCTCATTATGCAAAGGAATTCCGCAAGGAAGTTACTGACAACCGGAGGAGTAAAGGTAACGCTGATCGAAGCAGAATCAAACTGATTCACAGTGGTCGATGACGGAGTAAAGAAGAATGGCATGCCCGGAGTCGTCATGACGATCGACGTGATGTTGGCAGCAACTGGCCCAGAGTTGTATATTTTTTCAGTTAACGTTTTCGAAGCATTCAGGGCTATCGGCCCAAAATGTAATGTATCTGGATTGACGGTAAGTTTTGCGCCCACACTAAAGCCATCAGCATAAAATGTTACCGTTGCCCCATCGCTTGTGGTGCAAAGAAATTGTGCCAGGAAATTGCCGAGTACCACCGGATTAAAGGTAACATTGATCGAAGACGAATCAAACTGGTTAACGATCGTTGATGTCGGGATAACGGCAAACGGCATTCCGGGTGTCGTCATAACGATCGAAGTGATCGCTGCGGCGATCGGGCCGCTATTATGGATCTTTTCTATTAATGTTTTCGAAGCATTCAGAGCAAGCGCGCCAAAATGCAGCGTATCAGGACTGGCAGATAGTTTAGCCCCGACGCTGTTGCCGATGAGCACAATGATCTTGTGCTGGTCAGGGCCATAAGCATTGCTCGAATAGATATGGAAATACGCCGTATCAGCACCCGGAGCAGTCGGCTTGTACACAAATTCAAATTCGTTTGTTGTCTCGGTAATGGTAAACCCGACGGTATTTTGGCTCGATGCTGTGAACTTTGATGCCGATGGCCCTGTGGTATTTACATTATCGACCCGATATCCAAGTAGCCCGTAGGCTTCGATCGAATCGAGCTTACGTAGTGATCCTCCGACCGGAACATTTTGGAAAAATACGGTATCGAATTGGACAGCTACACGAGGAGTCTCCTGCGCTACTTCGACCGTAATAAAGCCAGTGTTATCGCCATAATTCTGAGGCTTGACCGAGGGTTCATCGGTATCGAAATACCGAATCGAAAGTGAATTACCGGCACTCGCAATGCTGGCATCATAGACATGATTCTGATTATAGCCAGGTTTACCTGCCAAATTATAGAACCAATTTTCTGTTGCCGGAGCAGTTGTTACTTTGAGCCCAAGTTTACCGCCGATATCCGGTGAGATATGTAAGAATAAATTATTAAAAAAACAGGCATCGGCAACGTCATTGCTGCCATCATAATAGATCCATCCATCGGCGTGGGCATGATAATTCATCCCGGGCGGAAGTGAGAACGTGTTGAAAGCAATACTCGTACCGTCAGAAGGAACCTGATGGGTTTCGCGCGGCGTCGGGATCTGCCACGGCACCCACTGTGCGGGTAGCTCAGAGACCGTTACAAGGCTAAAAACAATAAGAAAGAAAAGCTTCATAGAATAGTCACTGCAGGAATATGTCATTATATCCTATTACGTAAAACACGTGGCTATAAGTTTTGTTCGTGAAGTATTATTCACTGTTGTTCTATACTTGTCATTCTGAACGGAGCGTAGCGAAGTGAAGAATCCCCTACTGTCTTGCGAATGAGCCGGCGGCGAAAACCGCAAGAGATTCTTCGCTTCGCTCAGAATGACAATGATACTACCGGTTGTTGATAAATTTCTCATAGTCCGTGGCAATCTCACGGGCGAATATGGTGTTACCCACTTCATCGTATTTTTGCACTTTCAATATAGGCTTTCCGGCCTATAAAAGCCCCCTTTCGTGGAAAACGTTATTTCGCCGACATATAAGATCCGCTTGCCGCTCTTCGAGGGTCCGCTCGATCTGTTACTGTTTTTCATTAAGCGCGATGAACTGGATATCTATGATATCCCGGTGCATCGTATTACGACCGAATTTCTCGAGTACCTGAAATTAATGCAGGCGCTCGACCTTGAGGTCGCCGGCGATTTTATTGTTGTTGCAGCCGAGCTTTGCCAGATCAAGGCAAAAATGCTCCTGCCGCGCGAGGAGCGTACCGAAGAGGGAGTAGAAGAAGACGATCCGCGTGCCGACCTTGTCCGCCGCCTCATCGAATACCGCCGCTTCAAGGAAATGAGCGAACAGCTTAGCTCGCTTAATGAAGAGGCCCGGAAACTCCATTACCGCCAGTATTTCAAAGCCGACGACAGGAGTGCTTTTCTCGAAGAAGAAGAGGATGGTAATGATCTGATCGGGAACATCACTCTATTCCACTTGCTTGCCGCTTTTCAAAAAGCAATGAAGCGGGCACCGCTTATCAAGCGCTCGCACGATGTGGAGATGATCCCCGTAACGGTCGAAGAGCAATCGGAATACATTCTCGATATGATGGCCTTGCGAGGCGAGATGAATTTCATCGATCTGTTCGCCGAGTATATCGACGCTAACGATGTCGAACAGCTTTCTGTACCGGTTCGCCTTCGGATCGTCGTTACGTTCATGGCCATCTTAGAACTGATCCGAAGCGGAATGGTGACACTTCGCCAAAGCGAAGCCTTTGACGATATCATTTTGTTTAAACCCTAATGCGACTCGATTATACCGACCCAGCTTCGCTTAAAGATATTATCGAAGCTCTGATCTTTGCTTCCGACGAGCCACTTTCGGCTTCCGATATCCGTTCGCTCATCCTCGATGAGCCTATCAAGCGCGTCATCCCTGCCGAAGCCGGCAGTGAAGCAGCTTCGGATATGTTCAACCCTCCAGCCGAGGAAGAAAAGAAATCGAAAAAGCAGTTGCTCGATCTAACGGTGATCCGCGAAGCAACCGACCTGGTTAATGCTGAACTCGAAGAGACCGGCAGACCGTACCGCGTCGTTGAGATCGCCGGCGGATTTCAGTTCGCTACCATGCCGACGCTTAGCATGTATGTGTCGCGCTTATATAAAGAGCGCTCGCGCCGTCGCTTATCCAATGCAGCTCTGGAGACACTGGCTATCATTGCCTACAAGCAGCCGGTATCGAAAGCCGATGTGGAGAACATCCGTGGTGTTAATTGCGATGAAGTATTGAAGTCGCTACTGGAAAAAAATCTTGTGACGATCACCGGCCGTGCTGAGACTGTCGGCCGCCCGTTATTATATGGCACTACCGATGAGTTCTTACGTCAGTTCGGGCTCGCCTCGATGAGAGACTTGCCGAAGCCGCGCGAGATCGAAGAAATGCTCAAGGAAGAATCTGTCAAAGCAACCACGCTCGATGAAGCTGCGAGCGAATATGTAGATAGCGATGCCGATAAAGAAGAAGTTACCATCGACGAAATCATCGCCGTTTCCAAAGAGGAAGCCGCAAGCGAAGCACCAGAAGCCGAAGCCTTTATCGCTGAAGAAGAAGCAGACACCATCGAAGCAGAAGCCTAAAGGCGAAGAGCAGAAAACGATGAGGCTTAACCACTTCATCGCTTCGTCCGGCGTATCATCGCGCCGCCGAGCCGATGAGTTGATAATGCTTCATAAGGTCAAGGTAAACGGCAAGCTCGTTACCGAATACGGCGTCAAGATCAAACCATACGAAGACCAGGTCACCGTCGAAGGAAAGATCGTCTCGCTTAAAGAGCGCTTCCTTTATTTATTGCTCAACAAACCTAAAGACGTTATCACAACCGTCAAGGACGAAAAAGATCGCAAGACGGTGATGAGTTTGCTCACCACAACCGATCGAGTATATCCCATTGGAAGATTAGATCGCCAAACAACCGGCGTCTTGCTCTTTACCAACGATGGCGAATTAACAGCCCGGCTCACTCATCCGAAATATCAGGTGCCGAGGATCTATCATGTTGTGCTCGATAAGCCGCTTAAGCGAGCCGATGCCGAATCGATCGCAAAAGGTGGAGTTAATATTGGCAGAGGAGATGTAACCGCAGCAGTGGAACTTGATCTTTCAACTCGTGATGGAAAAGATGTTATTATTACTCTTCGCGAAGGAAAGTATCATGAAGTCAGACGTTTATTCGAAGTATTTGGATACACGGTTGAAAAACTCGATCGCCTTGCGTTCGCCGGTATTACGCATCAAGGAATGAAACGCGGCGAGACCAGGCCGCTTGTTCAGAAAGAGATCAAAGCCTTAAAGCGAGTCGTTGGGCTCGTAGCATACTAAGACTTACCGTATATTTGCAGCATATTACAAACCTACAATGTCAACTGCGACCGAATTCTCACTAGGACCTATCACCCTTGAATTTCGTCATGGCAACATCGCATTACTAAATGTCGATGCGATCGTCAATGCAGCCAATGAGCATCTTGGATTTGGCGCCGGAGTTGCCGGAGCCATTCTACAAGAGGGTGGCGATAAGATCCAGAAGGAATGTAATGAGATCGGATTTTGTGAAACCGGCTCGGCTGTTATCACAAGCGGCGGCTTACTAAAAGCTAAGTATGTCATTCATGCCGTCGGCCCGATGCTTGGTGAAGGCAATGAAGGCTCTAAACTTTCTGCTGCCGTAAAAAAATCGCTTGCCCTTGCTGAAGAGAATGGCGTTCACACGATCGCCTTCCCTGCCATCAGCGCCGGGTTATTTCATTATCCGCTGAGTGAATGTGCTTCGACAATGGTCGGGGCTATTAAAGAAGCGGCTCCCTCGCTCAAGAATGTTAATCGCATCGTGATCTGCCTGCACGATGAGAAGAAGTTAGATACCTTTAAAGAAGCCGCCGGATTATAATTAGTCCCAACCGTAGCCGCAGGCTTTTGCCTGCGTATTTCAGATACTCTACCCTATCAGTACCGAGCGCAGGCTGAAGCCTGTAGATATCGTTTTCACATTTCCTCCCGGGCAATACAATATCCCCCCAGAACGTTCGTCTATGACTGTGAATGAACGATTCATTCGCTATATCGCCTCAAATGGCAGCCGCTGAGAATCGCCTCATAACCGATACCGTCGACCGCTATCGCACCCGATTGCTGGATTTTATCCGGCCACGAGTTGCGACGCCGGAGGATGCCGAAGATATCGTGCAGGAGGTTTTTTACGAATTCTCGCAGGCTGTTAAGATGATGCAGCCGATCGAGCAGCTCACGAGCTGGCTCTATACGGTGGCGCGAAACCGCATCACCGACTTGTACCGGAAGAAAAAAGCGACGCCATTCTCGTTCCTGGCATCCGAGGACGACGATGACGACTTTACTTCCGAGATCGGATCGCTGCTACTCGAGGACGATGCGTCACCCGAATCGGAATATCTTCGCTCGCTCGTCTGGCAACAGCTTGGCGATGCGCTTGAAGAACTACCGAAAGAACAGCGCGAAGTATTCGAACTGCATGAGCTGCAGGGTGTAT
>DASTAO010000087.1:0-2591 GCA_035712525.1 Kapaibacterium sp. (SeqCode) | reverse complement strand
CAAGGATACTTTAGGCTTTGAAACGAGCGAGAAAGCTACGACTGGGGGTCCATGCTTACGACGAATCTCATAGGTAAGCAATTCCTCTTCCATCCAATGATGGGTAAACGCCGCAGCAACGGCAGCGTCTTTGGTAACAGCCTCCCCTTTTAATTGCTCTTCATAGAGATCGAGATGGCGCTGGGCAAGATAAAGCACATTGAAGTACGTCGTAAAATTTCGGAAGAACCCGCACGACCCGAGCGTCGCGACGCTCACTACAAGGAGTAAGAAACCTAGGGTCTTTTGCTTACTGAGTTTAGACATTCTTTTCATCAACGTGCACCAAGAACCCAGAGTTCGTCCGGCGCTAACTTCTTGGCGTTCATCCGATACTATCGCTACGTAATCGCAAGAAAAAATTACAGAGGTCAGAACCTTTTGACCCGTTTTACAATTAAGACTAAGTCTAAATAACGATTTTATTAAGACTCAGTCTAAATTGTCGTATATTTGTATCCATAAGTATGATTCGTAACTCAAAATTCATAACCTATTTTTCCTGCGCCGCCCTTATGGTGGCCATCTTGGCGTCAAGCTCTTTTGCCAATCGCCGCCGTTTTACCTACACCTACGAGACGGGCGTATTGCCTAAGGGTGTCCTCGAGCTTGAGATCTGGAATACCCTCCGTACCGATAAGAATAAATTTTACAGAGGTATCGACCATCGTGCCGAACTCGAACTCGGTCTCGGCGGCTCGTTTCAGACATCCTTATACTTCAACTTATCCTCTACGTCTAATTATGACCCGGCCGCTGGAATAGTCACCGGCAACGAATTTAGCATTTCGAACGAATGGAAGTATAGTTTTAGCGATCCGGTAGCCGATGCAATCGGTAGTGCTCTCTATGGTGAATGGACTTTGAAACCTGATGAGGTCGAGCTCGAAGGAAAGCTCCTGCTCGATAAGCAGCTCGGAAGCCTCCTCATCGCCGCCAATGCCATTTATGAGCATGAATCGCTCGCGGTGGGCGATGAAAGCGAGAATATCTTTGAGACGACTCTGGGCTTAACCTACCTCGTAGACGAGAATTTTACCATCGGTCTCGAAGCACGGTATCATAGTGTTTCAGGTAAAGATGAAGGAGCTGCAACTGAAGAAGAAAGCAAGTCTGCCATCTTTCTTGGTCCGACGATCTCTTATAGCTCTGAGAAGTGGTGGGCAGCATTTTCGCTCATGCCCCAAATCGGACTTGGCGATAACAAAACAGGTACTTCAAGCCCCTTAGAACTTGAAGAGCATGAGAAAGTTGAGGCGAGATTACTCTTCGCCGTTCATTTATGAAGCGTAGATCGTTCAGAGTTGGAGCATACCCGCTCCTGATAGCCGGGGTGGCGTTTGTTGCATTCAATTGCACAAGCGCCATTCCGCATTTATCTTCCGATGAGCTGGCTAACGCTAAGCGTGAGCAGCATCTCGATCTGGAATATGGGCGTTCGACTTATATTTCAAATTGCGCCGGATGCCACCAGCTGCATCGTCCTTCCAAATATACTGCAACCGAATGGGGTAATGTTTTTCCAGAAATGGCGGCTAAAGCACACCTAAGTTCTCTTGACAGTGCTTCGGTTATTTCCTACCTAAAGGCAAGTGCTAAATCGTTAGCAAAGCACTGATCACCGAGTCTTCTTTTTCTTAGCTTGTACTTTTTTCTTTTTGACTGGGACCGACTTTACAGCTTTCACTTTTTTTCCAAAGACGTGCTCTGTAGCTTGCTCGACCCGTTCGATCGGGATTATTTCAAGCCCTTCAAGTATCTTCTTCGGAATTTCCGTTAAGGTCTTCCTATTTTCTTGAGGAATTAACACGATCTTTATTCCCTCTCGTTGCGCCGCAAGAAGTTTTTCCTGAAGTCCACCGATCGCGAGTACATTCCCACGCAGTGTGATCTCCCCTGTCATTGCAATATCTCCTCTGGCAGGCTTGCCAGTAAGGGCAGAGATCATTGCCATTGTAAGAGTTATTCCCGCACTCGGCCCGTCTTTTGGGACGGCCCCTTCCGGCAGATGAATGTGGATCTCTTTGTTCTTCATGAAATCCGGCTTCAAACCGATCTCAGAAGCATTCGACCGGATAAAGCTCAATGCCGCCTGCGCTGATTCTTTCATTACATCACCAAGCTGTCCGGTTAGCGTAAGCCGTTCGCTGCCATTCATGACCGTAACTTCCACCGGAAGCACATCGCCACCGGTGCTCGTCCAGGCCAAGCCCATCACAGCACCAACTTTTGCATCGAGTTCTTTTTTGCTGGTATGATATTTTGGAACACCAAGATACTCTTCTACTTTTGCACGATCAATAGTGATCGAAATGTCAGAAGTAATGACTAATCGTTGTTGCGGAACTTCACCTTCAAGCTTTCCATCCTGATTTACTGTTACTGAAGAAAGCTCATCCATTTTTACATCGGTGTTACCAATAGCATCACCCCGCTCAGCATAGATCTTAGTAACGATCTCATGAGCGGCTTTACGGCAAAGTTTCGCTATCTTCCGCACGAGCTCGCGAACGCCAGCTTCTTCGGTATAATGACGAATAATATAATGCAGT
>DASTAO010000086.1:0-7942 GCA_035712525.1 Kapaibacterium sp. (SeqCode) | reverse complement strand
TTTCTAACCCCAATCCTGAAAATAAAATATATCATCTATGGTACTATAACACAAAAAATGTATCGGCAACGATAGCTGATCCTGAATGTTCAAGTAGCTATGAAAGTCCCCGCAAAAAAGGAAATCCACCCCTTTCTATTGGGCGAGGTGGCTCAAATGACGAAACTTCATCAGATGATCCTGAAAAGGATGACAGTCTCTATTTATATAATCGCGGAATGTATTGGTACGGTGATCATACCCATAAAGGTCTTGATACGCTTAGACTATATGTAGAACGACATCCTTATGCCACAACCCCTCCCGGGGAAACTCTTGGGGCTATCTCAGAAACAGTTGGTTTTACAGGTGATTTACTTGGTGTTGGGAAAAATGATTGGATAGAAGAATATAATTGGCTCGTAAAAATTCAACCGCTCAACTCCGAACGATCATACCAATCACAAGTAATTAATAGTCTTGCAGATATGCTGAATCATTTAGATCGTAATGAAGCCGCAAACATGTGGTATAACTATTCATTAATTTTTGATGATAGTGCTGATGTTGCCTATGCCTGGGATAATATTAAGCAAATACGAAAATTCCAAAAGCTTATTCCAGAAGATACAACCCCGTTCCATGTGCTAACTTTCCCGCTAACACCTTTAGCCGGAGTAAAGCCACAACATAAGACAACGTCAAGTAATATAGAGTTATCGCTTGTCCCGAACCCAGCAACAGCGACTTCAACTATTAATCTTGAGTTGCCGCAGTCAAAATACCTAACTATTTCCTTATATGACTTGCTCGGCAGACGGATCCGTCAAATAGCTTCTGATTATTTCGAAGCAGGAGGGCATTCGTTGAGCTTAGATGTTCATGATCTAAGCCCAGGTAATTATTACGTAAGGCTTGAATACCCGACAGGGGTTATCACAAAGTCGATGATTGTAGAGCATTAACTCTTATTACAACTAATAAAAAAGTCGGCAACTCGCCGGCTTTTTCCTGTAACTTTTGAATCCAAAATAAGTTGTAATAAGCGCTGTTGTGTGTCTGATTTTTAGGTCGCGAATAACTATTTATTGTTTCACATGAACACGCTTCGAAAAATACTGCCCGTACTGCTGCTTGTCTTGATCTACGGATGTGGCAGTTCGGATGAAAGTGGTACTGATACCAACAATAATTCCAACGGTGGAACAACCGGCACCTTAAAAGGCGCCGTCTCCTTGCTCGATACCACTGGCCTAATAGCATCCGATAAAAGTGGTGTGAAGGTCGAACTGCTCGGCACTTCATTCTCTGCGGTTTCCGATGCCGATGGAATTTGGAGCATCCCGAATTTACCAAGCAGAACCTACACGCTTTGTTATTCGAAGCCAGGATATGATACCATTAAATCGCAGTTCGCCTTTTTAGGAGGCGAAACGGTTTGGATAAGAAATACAGTAAGCCCGGTCGTTCTATTTCATACCCCGGTCTTTACTTCCACACTCGATGCATTCATTCTTCCAATAGATTCGTATATCGACTCAGTCGGCCAGGAGCATGGGACAATTGGTACGATTGCCGGCCACCTCTCCGAGAATGCCCCTGCGAAAACGTATCTCGGGGCAATGATTCTTCTCGGGAAAAACCCTGTACCTGATATTAATGATAGCAAAACCTTTGATACAATGTTCGCCTCTAATAGTGGAATATTCATCTGGAAGTATTCTCCATCGGATGCCATAAATGCAACGACCGTGCTTCGGTCAACGGCAAAGCAATGGCATTTCTTTCCAACAGGAGAGACGATCTATTGCAGGATATTTCCGTTCACCACAACTATGGCCTGGGATCCAACGATAGGCTATGGCGCCAAAAGCCCTTCCTATTACATAAACCCCGAAGATCAGCGAATAGTATATTATGGAGTAGGGCAGGGCTCGAATGTATTATCGGTTGTTATGAAATGAAGTTGGTTGTAAAAATATGAAGCTCAGTATGAAACGAGTGGCATTTAGCATATTTCTCTTTGCAGTGGCAGTAATGGGCTGTGGTGATAGTGATAGTAATACCAGCCCAGATTTTACTTGCGCTCTTGATGCTGTTGTTCTACCTCAATTTAACAGCTCTGATCCAGGCCATTTATGGGGACATTGTTCAAAATTTGTTAGGAAACCAGATGGTGTAATGGTAATAGCTAGTAAATCACCTATACCAAATATTTATGACTTATATCAAGAGTATACTACTGAAAGCCATGCAAATAGTGACGGCTATCAGGACTTTAGTTTTTATCTTTCGACACCATTGGGATTGCTAAATAAATTTTGGACAGGAGATACAATTTATTTCCTTGCTTATCCCATGAATGGAAATACCCATTACGAATATAGTACACCACATTTAAAATGGTCCGGCCTCGGCGCTCCTTCAAATATTCTTTCTGTAGTATGGAAATAGGCATTCAAAGTACTGTAACTCCGACTCCTAAGTCGTGTTTTACTCTTGCATGAACCCCCTCGAATATGTCGCTGCAATGAAGACAATAGCCAATTTAGCATCCATTACTCTTAGCATAGCTGTTGCAGTAGTATTCTGTATTACCGGCTGCTCGAATAGTGGAACCTCCGATGCGACTGCCTTCAATACATCTGTCAGCGGCCAAGTTTTTCTCATGGACGATCGCGAAAAATTACTCGATGATCCAAGCGGCATACTCGTTATGATAACCTCTCCGGTAAATAGTTATCTCACTACTTCCGATACTCATGGGAATTGGCAATCCAACGGATTGCAGCCCGGCAGTTATGATATTAGCTTTGTAAAAGCGGGTTACACCGGCGCAAAATTATTTCACGTCGAAGTGAAGGAAGCAAAGCCCGCCGTTGCCGTAACCCAATTCCTTTACGCTCCTCCGAAATACACTGTTACCTTCGATGCTGTTACCATTACGGCCTCAGGTCTTGGCGTGGGCGGAGCATATATGCACTCATCGGAGAACACACCGCTCGGTGTATTTCAGGCTGCTGTTGTGATCGCCGGTCGTTCGCCATCGCTCTCGGTCGAAGATACCTCATCTTATATGCTCTGTGCCATCGCTACTGCTTCATCGATCCCGAAAAAAGATACTGTTGTCGATATGCAAGGGAAGCTCTATCTTGGAACATTACAGTTAAGATTTGCAAAAGGAGAGACGCTCTATTTCCGTGCCTATCCCTTCGCCTCGAAAGGAACGTACTTTGACCAGAATACCCAAAAAGATGTTATCTCAGGCTACGGACAAGGCTCGAACATCCTTTCGACAGTAATGCCATAATCACGATCATGAAAAACACCACACCCCTCGTTCTATTAATGCTGTTGCTTGCAACAATATTAAGCGCTTGCAGCGATAGTAATTCAAGCACAACCTCAAGCTCAGGTGACGGCGTAACCGGCGATCTTATCGGCTCGGTAACACTCTTTGACTATCGCGGCCGCAGCATGAGCGATAAGAGTGGCGTACTAATCCAGTGTGAAGGGACTTCTTATTCAGCCGTGAGTGCCAGTGACGGCAGTTGGGTAATTCATAATCTCCCGACAAGAAATTACTCTATCGCTTATTCAAAAGATGGATTCTCGACTTATAAAGTTACAACATATCAATACATTGGTGGGAATGTGCAACGAATAGACGGAACGGTGTTGCGCCAACCTTGCAGATTCACCATGACGATCGACGGCTTCATTATGGCAAAAAGCGATACTACAATAACCAATGATTCTACAGGAGGACATTCTACTAATCGTACTGGCAATATCTATTCGCATACATCCGATGATACTCCGGATTCGGTCTATGTATATGCCACTTATCTGTTCGGTCGCTCAGAATCAATGAACCCGCTTGATCCTAATAGCTATGTCGTGCAAGTCGACGTGTCCAACCCTTATCCAAACAAAACCCCCGGCCAGGTTAACTTTTCAGCTACTATGCAGTACACCACTTTTTCAAAATTTAAGCCAGGTGAAAGAATCTATGTTGTTGCCTATCCATACCTTGGTCTAACATCCTACTACGATGTCCGCACTGGTGTAGCGAGCATATCCGGCGGCTATGGAGCTGCCTCGAATGTCCTTTCAGCAATAATGCAATAAACAACCCATCCCCACCCGTGGCACGAGCGTCCCGCTCGTGCGAAAAGGTTACGACCTTCTGAAAAACTCACGACCGGGACGGTCGTACCACGATCGTCTCATCACATTCTTGTAACTTTTACCTCTGAACTAAGTTTATAAGAGTGCTCTTTCAAAGTACGCTTATGAAACTCAGTAGCACCACATACATCACGCTCCTCCTGATCTGTTTCGCAGTCACCATTTCAAGCTGCAGCGATAACAGCACTAATACTACTACTAATGGCAGCAATGGATTACCAACCGGTAATCTCGTCGGACAAATTTATGCTCTTATGGATAGTGTCGGAAACTGGCAGTCCGATCTTTCCGGTGTAACTGTCGAAGCCGTAGGTTCAGGTATTACCGCTCAAAGCGATTCGAAAGGATATTGGGAATTGAAAAATCTTCCTACTCGTACCTATGACTTGAAGTTTTCTAAGCCCGGATATGTAGATTACTACCAAACTGGTTATAGCTTTCTCGGTGGGGCATCATCTATGGACAACGGAACTGTCTATCTTATTATGCAGCCACGCTTCACAATTACATTTGATGGAATGACGGTAGCCTTATCGAAAGGTCAATTGCAGGGATCGTTATTTGCTCATTGCTCTGGGAATGCACCTGATATTACCGCCCATAATATTTGTGCATTGGCTGTATTCGGATCGACCCCAACGATCGATGTAAATGATAATTCTACATATATTACTCTAGTCAACGTTGGCAGTACTCCTACCGATGTACCATCAAAATCACTTACCTACCTAAATTGGTATGTATATGATACTACGCTGTTTCATTCAGGCCAAACTGTCTATTGCCGGTTATATCCGTTTCTTTATACTACAAGCTATGTCGATATAGATCACCACCAAACCATCTACCAAGGCCAAGGCATCGGCTCGAACGTCCTATCGCAAATATTGCCATAAATTTCTTACTTATTGCATAAGCTATCTTCAATGATATTAACCCAGATATTAGCTTTACTTATTAACTGCCAAGAGTGTACGGTACAAGACCAACACGTATTCCATATTGGATTTCCCAATATGAAGCACGTTACAGCATCTGAATCTGAAGCCGAGTGTGATCCTGGTTTTTATGAGGCTGGCACGGGTGACTTAAAAATTAGTGCTAATAATAATCATGTTTTCTCAGGTGGGGGCCCTCGATTTCCTAATGGTGATCCAACTGATAGCGTCTATCTATATTGGGCAGCATCGTATTGGCAAGATGCTTGTACTTGGTGTGCCTTGGATACAATGAAAATGTATGTCGAGCAACACCCTTATGCAACGCACTACCCTGGTGAAGTTATAGATGCAATTGGGATGACGTGGGGATTAGCTGCGAATACAGTCCCGTCAAGTAAAGCAAATAGAATCGATCATTTTAATTGGTTGATAAAAATGCAGCCAAGAAACATGGAGCCATTGTATCAATTTACAATTCTTGCGACTATGGCATATAACCTTGATGTTATAAGCCTCAATGAATCAGCAAATATGTGGTATAATATTTCGTTATTATTTCCTGACACGGGTACAGTTAACAGATGTTGGAGGGAGATCAATTCGATTCGGAGATACCAAAAAGATATTCCACAAGATACGACCCCTTTTCATGTGCTTACTTTCCCTTTACAACCAATGCCTGGAGGCACAGCTGGCGCTTCCGCCCCACCAGTTAAGAATGTTACATTGTCTGTTTCCGGAAATCCCATTACGGAATCTTCAATAATAACCTATGATATTCCTTATCCCGGGGCAGTCGCTATTTCTTTATTTGACCTTCTTGGGAATGAAATAAAGTCCATGGTTTCCGAATTGGCTGACCGAGATACTCATGTTGTACCATTCGACAAGCACGGGATCTCTGCTGGAATGTACTATCTTAGGATGACCTATGCAAATAGGGTGCTGACTTATAAGGTTGTGATCAATTAAGGGATTTGTTATCAGGGCGGCTATAGAAGCCGCCCTTTTCTGTTAAAGGCATTTTTCCCCATTCTCCCGACCTAAACCCAAGATTTTCGTATTTTTGCATTTTGAGTTTCGAATTTTCCGAAAGCTGAACCTTTCTATGCAACTGAATCGGTGTCTTACGCGAGGGATCGGGCTGCTGGCTGCCGCTGCGATAATCCCTCAGTCACTTCTCGCCCAAGCCGTTACACCAAAATATCCCGGCCGATACTGGCTGCCCAACGAGGCAAGCACGTATGCTCCGAAGATCGACGGCATGTTCAACGTCATCCTCTGGATCACGATGATCACCTTCGTCCTCGTCGAAGTGGCGCTCGTCTATTTCCTCTGGAAATACCGCTATAAAGCCGGCCGCAAAGCTACTTATTATCACGGCAACAATAAAGTTGAAATTATCTGGACGGTCATTCCGGCATTGATTCTCGTCTTCCTCGCTGTCTTCAGCAACAGCTTGTGGTCGGAGATCAAGTATGCCGATAAATATCCTAAAGGCGCACCGGTCATTCGCATTATGCCGCGCCAGTTCCAGTGGGACATTACCTATCCGGGACCCGATGGTAAGTTCGATACGCCGGATGATATCAATACCATCAACCAGCTGTATCTTGCTCATAATACTCCTATCCAGATCAAGCTTCAGGCTCAGGATGTAATTCATAGCTTCTTCGTACCGGAATTTCGCATTAAGCAGGATGCCGTTCCAGGAATGCAAACGGCCGTCTGGATCCAGCCGACGACCCTCGGAGATTTTGAAATTGCCTGCGCCGAACTTTGCGGCTTAGGTCATTACCGCATGAAGGGGTTTGTCCACGTTGTCACTCAGGATTCGCTTAATAGCTGGCTTGCTTCGCAGGCCCCGAAACCTGAAGTTGCTGCCGCTACTCCACCGCCGGCCGATTCCGCCGCCAGTGCCACACCTGCACCAGCTGCCGCCGATACGACTAAGAAATCCTCTCACAAATAATTTTTTGAAAGAACCAGTATGTCAACGATCGTACTACCAAAAGAGATAAAACTTGCTACCGAAGATGCCCATGGGCACCACGAGCATGCAGCTCCGGGATTTTGGCGGCATTATATTTTCTCGACCGATCATAAAATGATCGCCAAGCAGTTCCTCTTCTCGAGCTCGTTCTTCTTGCTCGTGGGCGGATTGCTGGCACTCGTTGTCCGCTTACAGCTCGGCTGGCCGGATCACACCGGCTGGTTCTATAAAATGATGTCGGGTGTCTTCTCGAGCATTTTCAGCGAGAAGATGATCACCGGCGGCATCATCTTACCTGAGTTTTATAACTCGGCGTTCACGATGCACGCCACATTCATGATCTTCTTTGCGGTCATGCCGTTCTTGATGGGGACGTTCGCAAACTTCCTCATTCCGCTTCAGATCGGTGCCGGTGATATGGCTTTCCCGAAACTGAACATGGCATCATTCTGGCTCGCTCTCCTTGCCGGCCTTATTATGATGTCAGGCTTTCTCGTACCTGGCGGTGCAGCTGGCGGCGGTTGGACGAGCTACCCGACGCTTTCGGCAGTACCCGAGCTTTCCGGTGTAACCTGGGGACAAAATCTTTGGCTGATCAGCTTATTTATCTCAGGTGTCTCATCGCTCCTCGGTGCGATCAACTACATCACGACGATCGTTAACATGCGCGCCCCAGGTATGTCGTGGTTGCGTCTTCCACTTCCGATCTGGGCTATCTTTGTAACGGCAATTCTCTTGCTCTTAGCTGTTCCGGTTTTAGCTTCGGCACTGGTCTTATTGCTCTTCGATCGCACGCTCGGAACAAGCTTCTTCATTCCGCACGGCTTGCTCGCAGCCG
>DASTAO010000085.1:0-11816 GCA_035712525.1 Kapaibacterium sp. (SeqCode) | reverse complement strand
CTCGTCTTGGTGGCGGTGACCTTGAAGGTAATGCCCGCTTAAGACTCGCTGTTGAGCGTGCTCGTAAAAGCTCGATGCCGAATGATAATATTAAACGAGCGATCGCAAAAGGCACTGGCACTGCCGGCGGTGCAGCTATCGAAGAATTGGTCTATGAAGCTTACGGGCAGGCCGGCGTTGCCATCATGATCGAAGCCGCAACCGATAACAGAAACAGAACTATCGGCGAACTACGCCACATCTTTTCAAAATACGGCGGCACATTAGGCGAAAGTGGTTCGGTTGGTTGGATGTTCTCTAAACGCGGGATTATTCTTGTTCCTAAAAGCGGACTGGAAGAAGATGCTG
Source organism: Kapaibacterium sp. (SeqCode) (assembly GCA_035712525.1). Taxonomy (GTDB): domain Bacteria; phylum Bacteroidota; class Ignavibacteria; order Palsa-1295; family Palsa-1295; genus JAFDZW01. The sequence continues at coordinate 11,468 of DASTAO010000085.1, read as the reverse complement.
TTCTCTCGATCGTTCTCGATGCCGGAGCCGATGACCTCAAAACAGACGATCCGGAATATTTCGAGATTCAAACCTCTCCCGATCAATTCGAATCGGTACTGAAAGCACTCGCAGCTTCCAACATACCGGTCGAAGAAGAAAAAGTTGGCCTTATCGCCTCAACACACGCAACCGTCAGCGAAGAAGAATCTGAAAAACTCCAGAAACTCCTCGAAGCATTAGAAGATAATGATGATGTACAGAATGTCTATTCTAATGCTGAATTCGTCTAATCGTTAGGTTGACATCGATCTCAAGAATTCCTTATTGCTCTTAGTCCCCTGCATCCTACCAAGCAGGAACTCCATTGCTTCGATTGGATTTTGATCGGCAAGCAGCTTGCGGAGGATATAGATACGATTGAGCTCGTCGGCGCCAAGCAGCAATTCTTCCTTACGAGTACCCGAGAGATTAACATTAATTGCTGGGAAGATACGGCGTTCGGAAAGCTTACGATCGAGTGCAATTTCCATGTTACCGGTACCTTTGAATTCTTCGAAGATAACTTCGTCCATTCTTGAACCGGTTTCGACAAGGGCTGTTGCGATGATGGTTAGCGAGCCACCTTCCTCAATGTTTCTTGCCGCACCAAAGAAGCGTTTCGGCTTATGAAGGGCATTGGCATCGACACCACCCGATAAGATCTTGCCCGAATGCGGAGTAACTGTGTTATGAGCACGCGCTAAACGAGTGATCGAATCAAGAAGCACTACAACATCCTGCTTTGCTTCAACTAAGCGCTTAGCTTTTTCAATAACCATCTCGGCAACCTGAACGTGACGCTCCGGTGGCTCATCGAATGTTGAAGCAACAACTTCGGCACGTACCGAGCGTTCCATGTCGGTAACTTCTTCCGGACGTTCGTCGATCAAAAGAACGATCAACTTAATTTCAGGATGATTACGAACGATCGAGTTTGCAATTTTCTGCAAGATGATCGTCTTACCAGACTTTGGCTGCGAAACGATAAGTCCGCGCTGCCCTTTTCCGATCGGGCTCACCAAGTCCATGATGCGCATCGAATATTCTCCCGGTGTTGTCTCGAGAGTAATATGCTGGTTCGGGTAAAGCGGGGTAAGGTTATCGAAGAGCGGACGTTCACGGGTATATTCTACCGGCTGATAGTTAACCCTTGTGACTTGTAATAATGCAAAAAACCGTTCGCCATCTTTGGGAGGTCTTACCGATCCTTCGACTGTATCGCCGGTACGAAGCTGAAATTTCTTTACTTGCGAAGGAGAGACGTAAATATCATTCTGCGAGGAGAGATAGTTATAATCTGCCGATCGTAAAAAGCCGTAACCATCAGGAAGGAGCTCGAGCACTCCCATCGCCTGTGCTGCGGAATCTTCCTCGGCATGGCCTTTGCCGTTTGTCGGAGCCTTACGCTGACTTGCCTGAGCATCAGCTTCGAGGATCTTAAAGATCAGATCTTGTTTGCGGAGGTCCTGGTATCCTTCGATACCATGTTTTTTTGCGAGATCGTTAAGTTCAACGATCTTTTTTGTTTTTAAATCTGCTGCATTCAGCATATAATAATTCGATTGATAACAATAATAAACGGTTGGAAAAATATACGTTCGGTGCTCAACACTCTGAGCCAACCAACCCCTCAAGAAACGCGGATTAACAAGTTGTACAACTGCCCGTCAGCCTCAATAAAAGCGCAGTGAACGGGGAAATTAGGACAAAAACAAGGTTTCTTGGGAGCGTTTCGTAATCTTAGGTGTACGAATATACGAAGAAAATAGGCTATTGGTTACAATTTATTAAATTCTTTCAAATATTCACCGACCACAAAATGCGATCCACATAATAGAAAGACGTCGCCAGCAACAGCCATTTGAATAGCGATAGTGATTCCTTGAAGCACAGCGCTGCCATCGATACTATCGAATCCGAACGTTGCTGCTTCCTCGGTAAGTACAATACTTGATACTGCCCGATGGGTGTTAGCCTGGACACAAATGATCTTAGTTGCAAAACGATGAAGCTGCTCAAAAATAATAGTACGATCCTTATCACTTGCTAAGCCAAGGATAACAATTGGAGTTATCTTCATCTTAATAAAATACTCAGCAAGCATTTTGAATGCATCGGGGTTATGCCCGACGTCGAGAATGAGTTTAGCCCCTTTCGAAGTAAACCGCAGATCGGGGTAATCCTCTAATCGTGCACGAAGACCGGTCAGCTTAATAGTATTTTGGATACCTTCAATAGTTTTATTCTGGTCAAGAGGCAAGGTAATCGCTGAAAGGGTTGTAAGTACCGTCTGAAGGTTAGACTCTTGATGACTACCGTTCAAGGCAGACGGCATTTCACTATTAGATTCCTTATGGTCAACAAATTGAAGTACCGCAGCCACTTTCTTGCCGGCATCAGAAAAGACTGAGCGCAATTCAGGGATGACATTAACAATAGCGGGAGAGCCTTTTTTGAATATGCCGGCCTTTTCGCCAGCGATCGCTTCGAGCGTATTACCAAGAAATTGAGTATGCTCAAGGCTAATCGAAGTAACAACAGTTGCAAGTGGATGCTCCAATGCATTTGTTGCATCGAGTCTCCCACCAAGCCCAGTTTCTATTATGGCAACATCGACCTTCTCATCGGCAAAGTATTGAAAAGCAAGAGCGGTCGTTACTTCAAAAAACGTGGCTTGTAATTCTTCGACAGTATTCCAGATCGTTTTCAGAAAATTTGAGACATAGTGTTTAGGAACGAGCTTACCATTTATTTTAACCCGTTCCCTGAAATCAACTAAATGAGGTGAGGTGTATAATCCTACTTTGTAACCGTTAGCTTGCAATGCTGCAGCAAGCATTGCACTTACACTTCCCTTGCCGTTTGAACCGGCAACATGAATACTGTTAAATTTCCGATGAGGATTATCGAGTGTCGCAAGTAGATCACGGATATTATCGAGCCCGAGTTTCATCCCGGTGAACTCAAGCTTGAATAACTCGTCGAGGCGTTGCTGATATGTTAGCTCAGGTGACAAGCGATTCGGCTTCTTCGACAAGGGAGCGTGCTGCTTTGAGTGAGGTATCAGTCACGGATTCACCGGCAAGCAGTCGGGCGATCTCGGCTTCATGTTCCTTCTGGGTTAATAGTCGCAGCTGTGATGTGGTAGCTGCTCCCTTAGTTGATTTCTCAACGATGTAATGATGATCACCAAAGGCGGCAATCTGGCCGAGATGGGTAATTGAAATTAATTGATGCCTTCTGGCAAGTTTCTTCATCGCCGTTCCAACTCGCTGAGCAATGCGTCCGGATATACCGGTATCGATCTCATCGAAAATGAGAACCGGTATTTGCTCGGATGCTGAAAGAACCGTCTTGATCGAGAGCATGATACGAGAGACCTCACCGCCAGAAGCAACTTTTGCTAACGGCTTTGGCGACTCACCTTTATTTGTAGAAAGTAAAAATTCTATTTTATCAATACCATTTTTATTTGTGGCAATCGGTTTGCCTTTGATAAGGACTGCTGAAGCAAACTCGTCACTCGTCGCCATTTCATTCGTTGAGCTATCGACAATAAACGAGGCTTGCTCAATGCCAAGAGTCGACAACTCGGCAATTATCTCCTTTTCAAATTTCTTTGCAGTTTTTTTTCTGGTTTCGCTTAATTCAGTTGCTGCTTTAGATGCCTTTTGCTGAAGGCCACTCAGTTGTGTAGCAATCGACTTGATTTGCTCATCGATACTCCCACCATCACCGAGTTGCTCTTTCAATCGTTCTTGTAAGGCGATCACATCGGCCAGATCCGGACCGTATTTCTTTTTCAGTCTATTGATCTGAACCTGCCGCGACCTGAGTTCATCCAATGCCGCAGGATCGGCTTCAATGTGTTCGTTATATCGGGCAGCAGTATGGGCCAATTCACGAATACTTTCGAGTGAGGTTGAAATTTCCCCAAGTGGTGTTGCAAACGACTCATCGAATCGACGGAGTTTTTCAACTAAAGCTTTCGCAGCAGAGAGGCGCTCAAAGACTGAGCCATCGCTATCATATAAGATCGAATGCAATTGCGAAGCGACCATTTGTAATTCCTCCGAGTGCTCAAGCTTTTTCAGATGCTGCTCGATCTCCTCGTCTTCATTTGGCTTAGGATTTACCCCATCTATCTCCTGCAATTGAAATTCCAGAAAGCTTCTTTCTTTCTCGCTGGCTTCACGGTTAGCGATCAACTTTTCGTATTTAGAGTGAAGAGTGTTAAATTCAGTATAAAAGCCTCTGTAGATTTCAAGTTGTTTCGATACCGATGCATATTCATCGAGAAAACTTATATGCCTATCACTATTAAGCAGCGATTGATGCTCATGCTGGCCATGGAGATCGACAAGCAATTCACCGACTTCTTTCAGAGAAGTGATCGAGGCGGGACTATCATTTACAAAAGCTCTTGAAGTGCCTTTGCGATTTATTTCTCGTCTGATTATAAGAGTTGGATCTGAAATTTCAAACTCAGAATCAGTCAGATGTCGAGTGATGTGAGGATAATCGATAAGGTCAAATTCTGCTTCGACGATCGCTTTTTCAGCACCGCTCCGGATCATATCACTTGTCGATCGTTCGCCGAGCAAAAGGCCCAGAGCGCCAAGCAAAATAGATTTACCGGCGCCGGTTTCTCCGGTGATAATGGAAAGGCCGCTATCGAAGGAGACAGTGATCTCTTCGATTAGGGCATAATTCTTTATGAAAAGCGAACGAAGCAAGAGCTGAGGTTAGAACTGATTTCAAAGTAGCTAACGAAGTTGCTTACTTTGTCATTCCGATAGTGACACCGCTTCGGTGTTGTAAAATAAAAAAGTCGTTAGTGTGTTGACTAACGACTTTGAAAATTCTAAGCAACCAGCCGTTAGGTGGTCTTGCGACGAACGTCCTTCGAGCCGAGCTCACGGAGATATCCGAGCTTGGCGCGGCGAACATGTCCGGCCTTTACAAAGTCGATCTTTGCAATTCTCGGCGAATGCATCGGGAAAATACGCTCGACACCGACGCCATTGGACATCTTGCGAATGGTAAACGTCTCGTTGATTCCGGCGCCTTTACGGGCAATGACAATGCCCTCAAAGTGCTGAATTCGCTCTTTTTCGCCTTCAACGACCTTTACCGATACGTTAAGGGTATCGCCGGCGCGAAACTGCGGAATATCGTTGCGTAATTGGCTGCTCGCGACAGCCCGAATAACCTGCTCCATTTGAGTTCTTTCTAATTTGGGACGCTCTAAACGCCAAAAACACTACGGAAGTTCAATAGAATCGGCAAATCCGCTATTCTTTGATAAATTTGAACCTATGGCTACCAGAATTTCTACTATCTTTAACATCAATCACATAGCTCCCGGGGAGAAGATCATTGACCGAAACCTGAATGTGTTGTTGGCCCGCTTCTAATCTTAGCTCTTCAGAATGAACGACAGCCCCTACCACATTCAAAATACTTAAAGTATATCCACCACTTTCTCCAAGGCCGTCAAGAGGTATACTCAAAATTTGGTTAACAAGAACCGGATTCGGATAAACCGGTTGGCTATTTGATAATACAGAAGGCACAGTATTATCAGAACAAATATCTGACTCCTGATAAGAATGCAACGGATCGTTCAGAGCAGAAGTAAAAATTCTGTTATCAGCTGTATCTCTTAAGGTATGATATAGTAGTTGGCTCGAAAGTAGGTTGGCTGAAGATATTGAACAGGTAACATCAGATAGATTACAGCCTTGAAGAGTACTGTCAAGCTTTAAGAGTAATATTTCGTTCGTATCACGAACTGGGCGTAGTATATCACCGGCTATGATACATCCATGATCCTGGGTTCTAATGATCGTCAAAAAATTAGGAGTGGCATTGGCTACAGAATATTTCTTTGCCTTTTGGAGAATGCCATCTTTGTTAAATTTCAAAATGAAACTATTTGAGTCAGAATTTCCAATAGCGATAATATCTCCGTTGTCCGCTTCACAGGCTGATACTATGCTGCTGTTTTTTGCAATATCAAGTGAATGATTCCAGATAGCATTGCCAGTGCGATCCATTTTGGCTATAAACATCTTGTCTCCGTGATATGAATGAGAAGGATTCCATTCTCCTAATAACAAAAATATTCCAGAGTCTGAAAGAGGAATAATGTTCAACGGATCAATTCCATCATCTAAACGAAGTGACCACTTTATTTCGCGATCGTTAGAAACTTTTATTAATCCACAGCTAGAAAAAGAACTGTCTAAATTTTGAACAATCAACACCGAGTCGTCATGATTTACCCACGAGTAATTATCTATATATACCGTAAATGAATCTGACACAACAGTAACTACTGAATCAATATGACCTTTGGAGTCTCTCGTGTATAACCCTCTCAAATTTTGTCGGATACTTTCAGTCCACGAAGAATCAATATTTTTGGAAACATGAGAAATAAAGCGATAATCTAACCCTGCTACGTCAGTCCAATAGATAACGTTTACAATGAAACTTCCGACAGAGTCCTGAGCAACAGAAACTACATCTCCATTTAGATTCAAGCGCTTGCTCCATAATATAGTGCCATCCTCACTGATTTTATAAATGATAGGATCTCCACTTGTAGCATAAGCTGGCCCCACATATTCAGGTTGATTAGCGAAAAGATAATAGCTTCCATCAGAATTTTGAAAGACCGCATTGCTAAAACCATATCTCCCTTGTACAGATATTCGTCGCTCAAAAACAGACTGTGCATTAACTGAAGCAGTTATTAGTAATAAAAATAGTATTAGTGACCAATATCGCATTTTACCCTCCATATTCCCCAAACACCTTCCGCATCGAATCCGCTATCTCGCCTAACGTTGCATAATTCTCAACCGCATTCAATATATGCGGCATCAAATTATTCCCGTCTTTTGCGGCTTGTTCTACTGAAGCAAGTGCGGCATCGCTCTTCGCTGAATCACGTCTTTCTCGCAATGCTTTTACTCTGGCAACCTGCTCGCGCTCCAGTGCTGGATCGATCTTTAGTAATTCCGATGCTGGTGGTTCGTCTTCGATAAAATCATTTACGCCGACAACGATCTCTTCTTTCGTCTCGACCTTCTTCTGATAATCATAGGCACTCTTAGCGATCTGATCCTGAATGAATCCTGCTTCGATCGCCTTTACTGCTCCACCCATCGAGTCGATTTGCGCGATAAGCTCCCGACTTCGCTTCATCAATTCATCGGTCAGCGATTCGACGTAATAACTTCCGGCAAGCGGATCGACCATATCGGCAATGCCGCTTTCATAGGCGATCACCTGTTGAGTACGAAGTGCTGTTCTCGCGGCCCCTTCAGTAGGCAATGCTAATGCTTCGTCTTTCGCGTTAGTGTGAAGCGATTGTGTGCCCCCTAAGACTGCAGCCATTGCTTCAATGGTGGTGCGGACAATATTATTTTCGATCTGCTGAGCAGTGAGACTTGAACCAGCAGTCTGAGAATGAAACCGTAGCTTTAACGAATCAGCTTTCTTCGGAGCAAAGCGTTCTTTTAACAACTCTGCCCAAAGTGTTCTTGCTGCCCTGAACTTTGCGATCTCTTCGAAGAAATTTATTTGAGAATTAAAGAAGAAGGAAAGTCGCGGAGCAAAGTTATCGACATCGAGTCCGGCATCAACTGCAGCCTGAACGTAAGCCAACCCATTAGCCAGAGTAAAAGCTATCTCCTGAATGGCATTCGAACCGGCTTCGCGAATATGATACCCGCTGATCGAGATCGTATTCCACGACGGCAATTCATTAGCACACCAACCGAATATATCGGTAACGATCCGCATCGATGTTGTTGGCGGATAGATATACGTACCACGAGCCGCATACTCCTTTAGAATATCATTCTGGATGGTACCTGATATCTTCTTCAGATCGGCATTTTGCTTTTTTGCTTTAGCGACATACAGCGCAAGGAGAATGCTTGCCGTTGCATTGATCGTCATCGAGGTTGATATTTTTTCAAGTTCGATGCCATCGAAAAGAATGTCGAAATCATCGAGCGAATCGATCGGTACTCCAACCTTCCCGACTTCCCCTTCAGCCATCGGATGATCGGAATCATAACCGATCTGAGTCGGTAGATCGAAGGCGACCGAAAGACCCGTCGTGCCGCTTGCTAATAAAAATTTATAGCGTTTATTCGATTCGCTGGCACTGCCAAAGCCTGCATATTGGCGCATCGTCCAAAGTCGCGACCGATACATCTCGCCATAGACACCTCGGGTGAACGGAAATTCTCCTGCAGTCCCCCGATCTTCCGATGGAGTAGAATACTGACGTTCGATAGGAATCGCAGACGGGGTTTCGAATTTCTTTTTACGCAAGAGAGATAGATTTGTAAATGATATTCGTCATTCTGAACGAAGCGAAGCGCAGTGAAGAATCCCCTGGGGTCTTCGCAAATGCAGCATAGTCAAAATCTCAAGAGATTCTTCGTTTCACTCAGAATGACAATAGTAAAATAACAGTAAATAAATCCAAATCCCGCCCATAACTCTGAATTTCCACTTTTACCCACCTTATACAAAAAATTTTCGTATCTTCGTAGGTGAAATATCGTATCCTTGGCGAGATGGCGATTATCAATAGACATGTATATAAAATAGTCGTTCTTGGGCTTGGCTTGCTCCTTGCCGGTGGGCTTGCTCTTAGCTGCGCTCATACCGTCGATTACGAGACGATTGATTCCACAAAGCCGCCTACTATTCCCCCTGGGCCTGCACTGATCCGATTCCTTTCTGTCATTGATAATATCAACTACATCTACCTATATCCCAGCCTCTTCTCCAGTACCCCCTATGCAACGGCACCGACTACTATGGATGCCAGATATTTCCCCATCGCGAACGATACGCTCTTCAAGCTCTACGCAAAGTTTAACATCGGACCGCTTCCCGGAAGAGATACTTACGACAGCGTGATCATCCGTGCCGATTCGCTGACACAATTCTCGATGGTTACTGTCGTCTTGTTTCAAACTCACCCTGATGCCTCATCCGGACAGGATACCGGAGTCGTCGCAGTATTTGCCGACGATAGCATGAAGCGGGTCATTGCGCCAAAAGGATATTGCTACATCAGGTTCATTAACGGTTTGCCTGATGCACCGAACCCATTCCCGATCGTAAATCTTCATATCGACGATGCAAAGGCCGCGCCATTTTATAAAGACTCGTTAGGCCAAAGCAAGCCGGTCTATTATCAGGAGATTCGCAACTACGTTCTTTTCCCGATCGGCCAGCATGTTATCTATGCTTCGGGTGATGTCGATCAAACCCAAGTCCCCTATTTCCGCAGCGCCCTATTCGAGCAAGGAAAATATTATACGGTTAGATTAGCAGGCATCAAAGCCAACAATTCCGACTTCCTTTCGATCGATCCTGAATAACCTTCTCTTCGGTTAGTGAGGTGCTCAGTTTACAAAGTCGGTCTGTAACTCTTTACATCCAATGAACATAATTGTGCACCACACTCCGAATTAGTGTACTCCATAATGTTCTCCTTTCTCCCTTAGCCTTTCTCCTTTTCCAATTGGTGCCCATTATATCACCGTCAATATACAAAATACTGTTCCAATTTCCAAAGAAAATTTATATACTTTTGCATTTTGTCTGTAAGGCCTTATTTACGAATAAAATAATCTTTACATAGCCCCAGCGGGGCGAAATGTAGGTAGCCCCGTGCGTAAGCGCGGGGTAAGAATAATAATAAAACCCGAAAGCTCCGTAGGAACGAACTGTTATTTCTTCACCACAAACTTCTGGCTAACCTCTCCCACCTGCAATACATACACTCCGGCAGATTGACCCAGCATATTGACAGTAACCACATTAGATCCTTTATGAAAATGCACTGGCAAAGCTTTTATCGCTATTCCTAATACATCGATCACTTTCACCACAACATTTTTCTCAATCTCAGAGTAAATTTCGGCTGTAATATTATCTTCTGCAGGATTCGGGTAAATAGAGACCCTACCTTTAGCATCTAATTGACTAACAACGCTGCTATTTTTTACCGGTATCTTTTTGGACCCATGAACAACAAATACTGTCCCTACTCCTTGTTTTCCACTATCTAAATCCTCGTGGGAATAATATCCTGGAAGACCCATAATGATATCCTGCAATCCATCTCCATCGGCTACGAGAGTATCTAATGAATAAAAATTAGCAAAGTCGTCAACTTCGAAAAACATGTCGATCTTATCGTCCATTGCGTTGCCAAGGACATAAAAATAAAAGGCAGAATAAAAGCCACTCCCAGCGCTGACCATTAGAACCGGATTGCCGGTTCCCGTCATATTACCGCAATTGTATATCTTATTAAAACCTATGCCGTCGAATTTCGAATCGTAATATCTTGGATCGGGAATAATGTAATCAGCGCTGTCAATGAGCAGTCGCCCTGAACCAAACTCAGGGCCACCCTTAAAAAAGCAGATGTCATGATATAAAACGTTATCAAAGCTTCTGACAACATCCGGAATAAAATCGACTGCATTATCTCCATGACCCCTTGGAAAAGCCTGCATGGTTAATCGACTTGGTTCGAACATATTACCATTGAATGGCAAATGGACTGTTGGATTTTGCCACTGAGCCACGAGTGTATCATTCGCAAGGCTTTTGAAAAACGACTTCATACTAAATGGGCTCTCATTCTTATAGTAGAACGCATTCCCTGACCGATCAGCGGCAATTAGATCTTCCCGTCCTACTCCACGAAAATCACCTTGTGTGCAGATTCTGTAGGGGACAGCGGCTTGTTCTATGATAGTATCAATAAAAAAGATACTATCAGGATAAATAAATTTTGCAGTTTGCCAAATTGGATTACCTCCTTTGAACAGCAAACCATATAATAAATGGTGGGAATTAAGAGTATCAAACTTCAGTATTGCACAAACAATATCTTCTACTGTATCCGAAGTTAAATAGGTGCAATACGGCTCCATCATGCCATATGACTCGTGAAAAAAATTGCTGTCCTCAAAGTGAGTACTTAATTGAATGAAATGTGTAGAATCATATCTACCATTGTTATTGGACAAGTATAAACGTGGCAAGAGGACACCTGAAGGAAGTTCACCATACAGCACATCAATGTTTTCCTTAGATCGAAAATGTCCACGCTTTATAATATTTAGTGGATCTCGCCAATTATAATCACCCATTTTAAGAGTATCCCTTACCTCCAATTTATGCAAATTAAAAGAGGGACCAGTGGAAACAATTGGATAGATAGGGTCAGAGTTGGAATGGGGATACAAATTTCCAATTGCAATCTGAGCGTATGACTCACTTGGCAAATGACCTATACTTCCAACGGTTCGCCCTAATTGCTGATTATTTTCTGCTCCATAAATCGTGTCAATCTCATTTGGAACACCTATCTTAGGGAAATAACAATTAGG
>DASTAO010000084.1:0-12688 GCA_035712525.1 Kapaibacterium sp. (SeqCode) | reverse complement strand
GGCCAAAGATCACCAAGGCGAACATATTAAAAAAAATGTGGCTGAACCCGACGTGCAAGAACTGATAGGTTATTAGCTGCCAGGGAAAAAAGCTACCCGATCCGGGAGGATGGAGGTATAAATAACGTTGGATATAGGCTTCGAGCGGGATCCCTCCGATGCTTAATGATCCGAAAAACATCTCGAAGAGAAAAACCCCGACATTAATAAACAATATCAGCTTCACCATCGGCGCATTCGCAAACAGTGAGCTGAAGAATCCGCCTCTGGGACGATTATAGGTATTCATCAAATTATATTGTACCCGAACAGGCTTGGCTTTTGCTCTGTTCCTGTTATTAGTAAACGTATCGTAACTTGCTTTATTGTAACAGCCGACCAAATCCGGAGTTAATACCACAAGGCAGGGCGATACCCCTAACTTCATTACTATACGCAGGCTTGCAAGGCTCAGTTTCAGCTTCTAAGAGATACCGAAAACTCCGCGTGAGTATTCGAATCCTCGTTATTATTTTTCTATTAAGCCTACCTTCCTTCTTAGAAGCACAATGGCAGCCGGTTGCCCCAAATCTACTTGGGACGATTAAGTTTGAAACCGGGACAATTACTCATAAAAGCGGTATCCTGTGGGCAGCTAATAAACTCGTTTGGATGTCACCAGATAGTGGAACAACCTGGGTCCAACGGTTTAACATCAATCTTGCAAACGACGACATCGTCGAACTCTCCTTTTATAGTGATAGCATTGGCCTTGCCTGCACTCATCAAGGTAGTGTCTTTCGAACTACCGATCAAGGAAATACCTGGAAGGAGATAAGGCGAACATCAAGTGCATACTCCGCCGCTTTTATCGGAAGCCCCGATAATATCATGATCGCTACCCGAAGTGGTGGTACTATCGATTACACTAATGATGGTGGTATGACCTGGAATGCAACAGCACTTGGAAAAGTCGTCCCTATTGTTAAGGCACTTATTGGCGGAGGGGCCTATGCATTCGCGGGGACATCAGCTGGTGGACTGAATGTATTTAAAACACTTGACTATGGAGCAACCTGGCAGCAACTCCCAGGAGCAGTCGATTTTGATACGTACGCCGGCGATGTAAACCCCTGCGCACCGGATCGTATCTACGCCGTCAATGAAGAGCAAACATCCGTTAGTGATGGATTCGGTGAGATCTTTACTTCAGCCGATGGTGGCCAGAGTTGGACAAAGGGCACTCAACAATCGCGAACATACTATAGCGGCTCCATCTCGTTATCGTCACAAGCCGTATTTGTACAAACTATATCGAAAGGTGTTCTGCGTTCGACCGATCAAGGAACATCCTGGCAACCCATCGGTGGGCCAGGAGCACCTTCCGATACAAAGGTATTATTTGCTATTAATTCAAATATTATTATTGCTGCCGATAATACCGGCACGATCTATCGGACAATGAATAGCGGCGGCGACTCATTGTTAAATGTGCCAAAGTATACCGATCTTTCTATCAATCCCGCAAAATTATTCACAACAGATTCGCTGGCAAATTGCGACCCCGCAAAAATTCGTCCGCTATTTTTTAGCTCGCAACTATGCAGCCAGCCCGAGATCGATACGCAATATATCATTGGCCCCGATTCACTCGATTATAAGATCGTTAAGGAGATCAAGGATTCGCTCTCCGGTTTCGATAGTGTTCTCATTTCATTCCGTCCGCGTTCGAGCGGCCCGCAGACCGGTAGTTATGTGTTAGTGCTCAAGGACGGGACAAAGTTTATTATTCCACTTGCCGGTTTTGGCAAGAGTATTGTATTTGTCGAACCAACATCGGTCGATGTTACGGTCGATACCATCGGCGGGACTGCTTATGTGCCGCTTCAAATCAACGGACTACCGAATACTGAATCGGTAGAGCTGACTGTGCATTACGATAGCAAGCTTCAATACACCGGCTCCTATTCCCTACTCGGCACTGCACTCGATAAACCAAATGAACAATGGAGCGGCCGATCGCGAATATCGATTCCGACTTCTGAAATACAACTCGATACCATTTCAGGCTTTGCAACCTTCACCGTGTTTCCTGATGGCGATACTTGCTTTAAGGTAACGATCGATTCGATGAATGTCCTCAATCCATCGGCACCTTGCCTCTATGCGATCGGCAACGGGGTTGAGATCAACATTTGTCCCCCAAAAGGCTGCGGCATTATGATCTTAACGAATTACATGCGCTATCAGACATTCCCAACGCTGTTCCTTTCTCCGAACCCTGGGTATCATGAATTCAATATTGCTGCTACAAAAGATTTCGGAGAATCTACGATAACAATCGTAGATGAATTAGGCAGATTGATCACGACAAAGAAGCAAACGATCAAACAAGGCAAGAATAGTTTATCGATAGAAAATATCCGTGCCGGGAAATATTATCTGAAGATAGTGTCGCCGATGGGGATACGTGTGTTGCCAATGATTATTGTTGAGTAATGAGCAAACTCTCTTAGCTCCGTAGGAGCGACCTGTTTGTAGTAAATATATAGATTAGAAATAATAAAGCTCCGTAGGAGCGACCTGTCACGATGTTATTTGACAGGCCGCTCCTACGGAGCTTAGATTTTTATTAAAATGCTTACTACAAACAGGGCGCACCTACGGCGCTCAGATTTCGTATCTCAAGGAGTAATCAAACTAAACTTCTTCGCGTAATTCAAAAGCCACTAACACCCAATCCCAAAAATCTCTAAAAATCTCATAAATCCTGGTCAAATCCCAGTTCAATGTTCCTCAACACTCTTCACGACTTCCTTCACCACAAAAATATCAACGGCGGATCCTTCAAGCACTAACTCACCCGGCTTCGGAGCTTGATCGTAGATCGTACCGGGTTTTCCTTCCGGTCGTTCGTTTTCATTCTCATTACCTTTTGCGAGTTTCAGATTTCCTAACCTGATCGTCGCTTCGCCAGAACTAAGCCCCGTCAGATCGGGCACGGCAACCTTACCGGCGCGAGAACCTTGCGAAACAATAAGATCGATCTTCTGTGATGTCGTAACATTCCTTCCCGGCTCCGGGGATTGTTTGAAGACGGTCCCTGCAGGGATCGAATCCGTAAACTCCATATCTGTTTTGCCGACATCAAGATTTGCCCTGACAAGCATGATGCGGGCATCGCGAAGATTCTTGCCGACGAGATTCGGCATCACGACCATTTCTTTACCGCCTGAAATAATGAGATAGACTTTGCGTCCCGGCTTCGTCTCATCGCCGCCTTCGGGAGTTTGGCGGATGATCATACCTTCTTTGAGCTTGTCATCAAAGAGTGTATCCCAGGCAAGCGGCTCATAACCGGCTTCCTTTAAGGTAGCAATCGCCTTTTGGGAATTCATCCCGACGACCTTCGGCAAAATGCTAACCTCGCCACGCTTGACGTACCATGGCATTAGTATCTTATCAAGGAGAAGCACCAATGCAACAGCACCAAGTATGCCGATGCCGGCATACACACCAATTTTTTTCCAATTCGGCCGCGTGCTGGTCGTTTTCATTAGTGGAGTATAACGGTGAGAGCGATTTACGGGTGCCCACTCAGTTGAACGACAGATTGGCGAGAGTTATGAGGTTTCAAAACTTACTGTAACTCTTCGGGTTCTATGTAGTTTATAGGGTAAGAATTTTAACTGAAGTGCAAAGGAACGAGGATATATGCGATTGTGGAAATTAATAGGAATACTGGTTCTACTTTTGCACCTAGGGGTGGGAGAGGGGTATACCCGACAAATAGATAGCTGTATGGTGCTATACTGTGACCTCCATCCCTCTGACAGCGCCTATAGCGAACTCTGCGTCAATATTGATTCGGTTCGTATCGATACCTGCCATGGATCGCCCACGTACAACGAATCTTTTGGCAAACGATGGTTTAAGATTGAGTTTACGAACTATGCCATTAATGTACCTTATGGGCCCCACGATACAGTTATAGAGGTTTCCTGGACAGGGATTGATACAGCATATTCTTCATTGCGAGCATCCTTTTCAGCATTGCAAACAAAATATGGTACATTGTGGCTTAAAAAAGGCGCCCCTGACATTACTGACTCTACCGACCTAACAAGTCACATCTTTCTGTTACGATTCGATGACTATGTCTGTATTGATTCAGTCTTGGCAGATTTAAAAACCATTTCAGGGATTGAATCAAGATTCATTAGTTATCCTAGAATAGCAGATTACGTACCTGAGGTTGCGTCAACATATGGAGCATCCCTACTCAGAGTTCAACCCAATCTTCCCAATACAGAACTGAGATTAGAGAGAGTTGACAACCAGCCAATTCGGCATGTCAGGATTTACGATTCGAGAGGAAGCAAAGTGTTAGATAAATATCTCAACGCTAATGAGCAACAGGTCTTGCTCTATATACAGTCATTAGCAACCGGAATGTATCTCGTTACCTGTGATGAATTATTATCGACTAAGATAATTATTCAGCGATGAAAATAATATTTTTCTGCGTAGCCTCTTTCTTATTTTACTCAACCGGCTTTGGGCAGAGTGGGTTAGCTTCTGCCAGTGGTGGAGATAATTTTTCCCCAAACCTAGTAGAAAAGAATGAACTGCTAAGTGACTCTAATTCTGAGACATGTAATTTATTAATTAAGGCTGTATATGTTTATAAGGATTCTCAGCAATATGAAGAAGCATACTATGAATTCCGTCATTATATCGAAAGCTGTGCTTATTTACCACAGGCTTACACAACATTTCTTGATGTTGGAAGTATGAATTCAAGTTCAAGCCAAGATAAACATCGCTTTGAAGAATACAGAGATTGGCTTAAAAAAGTATTGTATTACAATCTTGATACCAATTATTATTGCGCTGATGTAACAGAATTATTTTCTACATTCAGTTGGTTCAACGATGCACGTGGTCACGATATTCGTGGTTCCCTTGCATTAGCTTTCTATCTCATTGATTCTGGCAAATGCGTAAATCTAAGGCAGTTTCTTTTAAATAATATTCCAGCAACTTGGGAGCAATTATATTCAGTTTGGGGTGATACTGTCCAGAACCCAGGACAAGCAGTATTCGATTCAACACTTCCAACACTTGATGAACTTGGGCTTGGTATCCTTCGAGGTAAACCTGCAGAGGTTAGACATTTTAATGAGATGATGCTCGGAGCGTTGGTTTCTGGTCTATATTCAACCCCAAATCCTTTTACTTCGGAAACAAAAATATCGTTCAGCTGCCGCGAAGCGGTTCTGATGAAATTCGAGGTGTTTGATGTATTAGGGGAGAAAGTATATCAGGGTGACGAGCATGTTTATGATAAAGGAGAGAATGTCATAATCTTGCCTGGTAAAGATCTACCGTACGGAATACTCTACGGAAGATTTATCCTTCCAGACGGTTCAGCGAATACCATAAAGCTTCGAAAGATAGAATAAGCCTCGTGGAAAACTTGTGGATAAATACCCGCAAAAGTATATAAATATTCTTTGGAATACTAAGAAAAATTTCGTATATTTGTAGGTGCTTATTCGAGCACATTCAAGAGTCCGCCACGGCGGACTCTTGTAATTTAAGGGAGGGATTTGCGTGGGGTGCACAATTATATGGATGATATATAATAAGTTATAAGGGTATCTTTCGCCGTTTGGATGTGTTAAGCTGTTTCGATTTTTTGAAGGCTTTTACAAGCAAGACTACAATATTAAACCAGTAAGAGCGTTTTAGCAGTATTTCTAAATATGCCAAATAAGGAGACCTACTTTATATTCTTCATCGTCATCAGCTCGTTGCTGGTATTGATGCAGATGTTCGTCTATTTTTGGCTCAGGCGGATTCTTCGGCGCGATTTCCCCGTCCGCTCGAAAAAATGGCTCCCGCGGATCAAATGGACCTTTATTGTACTAAATATTCCCATTGCACTGATCTTCTTTTGGCGGCAGATCAACCTTCCGATGACAACGGTATCGAAGCTTGTTTTTTATCCATTTACGGTCTGGGAGGCCATCATCATCGTCTGGACGGTTATTTTGATCCCCATTACACTCTTTGTGTTCCTGCGGTGGACGGTTCGTAACTCAGTAGCCTTATTTAGCGTAAAGAAAAAGATATGAGCGAACTAAAAGAACAAGATCCTAAATTAATGACTCGCCGGAAATTCCTCTACGGCGGCATCATGGCTACGACGAGTCTTGCTGTCGTCGGCTGTGTCGGTGGGATCATGTCGCGAAATAATGTCGAGATCACAAAGAAGACGATCACACTTCCCAATCTTCCTCCGGAATTCAAGGGAACAACAATCACCCTTGCGAGCGATATTCATTCCGGCCCGTATATGGACGTCGATGAAATGAAAAGCATCGTTCGGCTCATCAACGATCTGAAATCGGATATTATTTTATTACCCGGCGATTTTGTCTCGACTCATCTTAATGAACTCCCCCCGGCCGTCGAAGCACTATCCGGACTTCATGCACCGATGGGTGTCTTTGCCACGACCGGTAATCACGAGTTTTATGTAGGCCCCGATCAAATAAGTAATGGCATTGCCAGCGCCGGGATCGCAATGCTGCGTAATGAAAATTATGCCTTCAAGAAAAATGGAGCATCGCTTTATTTGCTTGGTATCGATGATAAAGATGCCGATGGTATATCGCAATATATCGAAGGAAAATCAGCTCCTCATGTCGAAGCTACGTATAGTGGCATCCCTGAAAATGCAGCGACAATCTTGATGAATCATAAGCCATATCTATTTGAAGAATACGCAAAGACAAATATCGGCCTCATGCTTTCCGGCCATACGCATGGCGGGCAGATCGTATTAGCGCGGTTCGGGAAAATGATAATAACTCCGAGCGCCTTCGCATCGAAATTCATCGAAGGAATATATACAGCTCAGGAAAGCCAAAGTAAATCACAGATGTATGTCAGCCGCGGCATCGGTACCGTTGCACTGCCGATGCGACTGAATTGCCCGCCTGAGATCACGCAGATTACCTTAGTGTGATAATATTTCGGATATGATTATTTGATACTAAGATAACGGTGAAAAGATAAAGCACCCCTGTTATCATATCAATGCAACGAGTTGTCTGTGTAGTTTGCACAGCCGTTCCTGATATAGCACCGCACCGTCGAAAGTTGCGGTCAAACAACTCTCCCTCCTCATTATTTTTCAATGATTTTTTCAAAGGGCTGGCATATCGTCAGCCCTTTTCCTTCCTTATTAACCAAACAGTACCCCTATGACGACTACTGGCATAACTCATTCTCAAGTTCTTACCAATTCAAGTGGAGAACCGGTATCCGGTCCGATGCTATCACGCCGAACACTATTAAAAGGCGGCTTGATGGCTCTCGGAGCAGCAACTGTTTCAAGCTGTAATCGAACCGTGGGAGTTACCGAAACGGTTGAGGTCACTTATGCCGATATCCAGATACCAAATCTTCCTGCCTCATTCGACGGCATGACCGTAACGCTTGCCAGCGATTTCCATTCAAGCCCTTATATGTCGAAGGCTGACCTGAATAATATTATTACACGCATAAATGACCTTAAAAGCGACGTAATATTATTACCAGGTGATTTCATCACCTCTGATATTGACGAGTTACCACCTGTTCTCGAAACCTTCAGCGAACTAAAAGCAAAGCATGGCATCTTTGCCTCGACTGGCAACCACGACCACGACGTAAATGCCGATATTGTTTCCGAAGGACTCGAAGACGCTGGAATCACCATGATCAGAAACGAGAATAGAGCGCTGACATTGAATGGGGAGAAGCTCTATCTGCTCGGCGTAGATGACGATGCTTCGGAAACGATCCTCGATTTCGTCAAAGGCAAGTATGCTCCACACATCGACGAAACCTTCAAGGGATTACCGAACAATGCTGCGACGATCTTGCTTTGCCACCGTCCCTATCACTTTGATGAATATGCTCAGACGAAAATAGGCTTCATGGTATCTGGCCATACCCATGGCGGTCAGATCGTATTAGCCAGAATTGGCAATACACCGATCACCATGTGTTCGCTTGCTTCAAAGTATATCGATGGGTTTTACAATAGTCATAATCAGGTGCATACCTCAAGGATGTATGTCTCGCGTGGCTTAGGAGTTGTCGATATTCCCTTCCGAGTCAATTGCCCGCCGGAGATCGTCCAGTTTACCTTACATTCGCCGCTCGCAGCAAGCACGGCATCAGCTAAAGGATAATTTACTGGGTTGTCATTCTGAGCGAAGCGAAGAATCTCTTAGGACAACAGCGTTGTGTTCTTCGTATTTTTGTAGTTTAGACTACAATACTCATTGGATCTATTTACCAACCGCCCTGCGATTACAATATATACCGATGGTGCCTGCTCTGGAAATCCCGGCCCGGGTGGCTATGGCGTTATCTTGTTCGATGAATCAGGTCGCCGCAAAGAATTGTCGCAGGGATATAAGCGTACTACTAATAATCGGATGGAGCTAACAGGGGTTATCGTTGGATTAGAATCGCTGAAACTGCCCTGCATAGTTAAGCTCTATACCGACTCCCAATACATTGTCAATGCGATCAATGATAAATGGCTCGATAGCTGGATCGCTCGAGGTTGGCGCAGAGCTGATAAAAAGCCAGTACTGAATATCGATCTTTGGAAACGACTCTTGCCATTACTCGAAACACATTCGGTGACCTTTAACTGGACTCGCGGCCATGCCGGCGATGTAAATAATGAGCGCTGCGATGAATTAGCTGTAGCTGCCAGTCGTTCTTCCGAATTATTGGATGATATCGCATGATCATTCGCTTCATTGTAGGAATAATTTTTCTTTCGCTCGTCCTCGTCGGCTCGATTATCCTATTTGGCAGGATAAGTAAAAATAGCACGCTGCCACAATATGAGGGAGTTGCCGAAGTTAATTTCTTAAAGCGCCCGGTACAGATCTATCGCGATAGCTTCGATCTATCACACGTCTATGCCGAAACCGATGCCGATGCTTACTATGGCCTTGGCTACGTTCAGGCACAAGAGCGAATGGCGCAGATGGATATCACTCGCCGCATCGGAGCCGGAAAGCTCTCAGAAATCCTTGGCGAACGAGCACTACAAGTTGATCGCTGGGCACGAACGATCGGCTTCAGCCGAATCGCGCTGCAAATGTGGAATGCCGCATCGCAGCAAACACGCTCCTATCTTGCCGCTTATACCAATGGGGTAAACGATTACATTTCCTCTCATCGCGGTAAGTTCGGATTTGAATTCGATGGCCTTGCCTACGAACCGGAATACTGGAAGCCAACCGATTGCATGATCATCGGCAGATTAATGTCCTGGGAAATGAATTTCTCATTCTGGAATGATGCTGCCTTCGCCGATATTGCAGCCCATATAGATAAAGAACATCTTCGCTCGCTATTCCCCGGCTTTCCTGATAATGCTCCCACCGTCTATTTTAATCATGCCCCCGTTGCTGCACCGGTAAAAGATACCACAGTAGACTCGATAGCTATAAATGGGATATCAGACCTGCAGTCAGTCTATGATCTTATTCGCGACCCGTTTGGATTCATGCTTTCCCCACCAAGCGCTGGTGGTGGCTCGAACACTGTTGCTCTTTCGCCACAAAAGACGACCACAAAGGCAGCAATGCTTGAAAATGATATGCACCTGATGATCGGTGCACCAGCTCGCTGGTATATCACTCATCTGCATTCGAATCAGGGATTGAGTGTTGCCGGATTTACCGTACCTGGCTTGCCGCTTATCTTAAGCGGTCGTAACGATGATATTAGTTGGGGCCTTACGAATGGCATGATCGATGAATGCGATTACTTCACCGTATCTCGCGAAGCGGACGGTAAAACTTACCGTTCACCTTCCGGCCCCAAGCCTATTCATACCCAGAAAGAATTTATCTACGTCAAGACAACCAATCCGGATTACCCATTACGGATCGATACACTTTCAGTCGAATCCTGCGAAGCTGGTGTGATCGTCAATGGCTTGCCGACCTTTAGGCTAGCAAAAATGGTAGCTAATACTCCGACTAAAAGTGTTTCGGATGAGTTGACCTCGGCTCATAGCGTTGCAGTCCAATGGAATGGACTATATACGTTATCGGATGAGTTAGGCGCATTTTTTAAAATGCACCATGCAAAATCGATCTCGGATGCAACAGCTTACCTAAGAGACTTTGCAACTCCATGCTTAAATATTTCTCTTGCCGAAGCACGGAGCGGCGACATAGCGTATCGTGTCATCGGACGTTTACCAATCCGAAACGGAAGCGAAGAGCGAGTACTGCTTCCTCGTGATGCTTCAAAGAGCTATGATCTTTGGCAAGGCTTCGCGAATCTTGAATCGATCGCTTCTACTGAAAATCCATCGACGGGCTATTTAGTTAGCGCAAATAACCCTGCATTTGGGTATAGGGCAATCCCAATGGGAGAAAATTGGGAGCCTCCGCATCGTGCCGAACGCCTTGTACAACTGGTATCGACTGCAAAAAAGATATCGCGCTCACAACTACAAGGCATCGTGACCGATATCTCTAGTCCGTTTGAGTACAACGAACTGCGTCCGTCGATCCTTCAAGTCTATCACAATAAATTCGATTCGTTACTTGCTACCGATCTCGTTACTCATACTGCACTCGAGTACGTCGAAGATTGGGATGGCGTTCAGGATAGCAACGACATCAGTACAGCCATTCTGCAGGTCTATCTGAACAGATTGATAGTCAATGCACTATGGGATGAGCTCGGCGATGGGCTGTTCAATGAATTTTGCTACGTGAATAATGTACCAGTTAGAACTATCGCAAAACTCCTCACACAGAAAGATAATATCTGGTGGGATGATATCCGGTCGCCGCAGCGTGAGAATCGTGACGATATTGTTCGCCGTGCGTTTAGCCAAACCGTAACCTGGCTGACAAACAGGTTTGGCCCCGATGTACGCAGATGGAATTGGGGAAAACTCCATTCGCTCACCTATGAACACAGTGCTGCCAAAGCTTCGCCTATGGTAGCAAAACTGGTGAACATTGAGTATGGTAGAGCGCCTGGAAGCTTGACCACTGTAATGCAGGAAAGCTATTCCTTCTGGAATCCTTTCATCGATCACGTTACTCCCTCGATGCGCATGATCGCCGATATGAGCAATCCATCTCTCTTTGTTTCATTGCCGACAGGCAATGCCGGCAATGTTTTTAATCCCAATTATCGGGATATGGTCGCTACTTTCAAAAAAGGTGAATTAATAGAATTGCAAATGAAGGGGATCAACCCGAGTTGGAAAAAGCTCACCTTACAGAAAAAGAGTTAATCTATTAGAGGGAGCCTTCCCTTCTGAGCATCTGTTTTGCTACCTATGATAAGCAAAAAGCCCGCAATAGCTTCCATTTCCCTTTTTCTTGCAGCCATTCTTTGGATATCAGTAAGCGGCTGCTCTGAAAAATCCAATGCTGCTGAAAAGACCGCTAACATTTCGTTGCCAACTGCAAAATGCGAGACCTGTAAAAAAACAATCGAAAAAGCATTGCTCGACGCTCCGGGTGTTGAAAATGCCATCGTCTCGACAACAAAGCCTAAAACAGTACAGGTAGTATTTAACAGCACTCAAACCTCTGAGGCACAGATCTGTGAAGTTATCTCAAAAGCAGGCTACGATGCAAACACTGTTAAGCGCGACGGCGCAGCTTATGAAAAACTTGAAGACTGCTGTAAATAATTGATGCGCATCGATATCATTTCTGCGGTTCCTAAATTACTCGAGAGTCCTCTCGGCGAAAGCATTATTAAGCGGGCGCGGGAAAAACAGATCGTTGAAATAGTCATTCACGATCTTCGCCCCTTTGGCTTAGGCAAGTATCACCAGATCGACGACGAACCTTTTGGCGGCGGAGCCGGTATGGTATTGCGAGTCGAGCCGATCTTTACAGTCATTCGTCAACTGCAATCCGAGCGTACTTACGACGAGATTATCTTTATGACTCCTGATGGAGTAACATTCTCGCAAGATGCTGCAAATGAGCTCTCACTAAAAAAGAATATCATCATTCTCTGTGGGCGCTACAAAGGGATTGATGAAAGAATTCGTCAAGCACTTATCACAAAAGAAATTTCTATCGGTGATTATGTTCTTACCGGTGGCGAGATTCCTGCTGCTGTTGTAGTTGATGCCATCGTCAGGCTTTTACCCGGCGCGATCAACGATAGCGAAAGCGCCATGCTCGATTCTTTCCAAACTGGCCTCCTCGATGCCCCGCTCTATACACGTCCCGCTGAATTCGAAGGGATGAAAGTACCGGATATCCTACAAAGCGGCGATCATGCAAAGATAAATGCCTGGCGAAACGAAGAAGCAGTAAATCGAACAAAAGAGCGTCGCCCTGATCTGCTCTGATATGCGAAAGCTTACCCCGCTCCTTATCCTAACGTTTATTCTCAGGCTGATCCTGGCCTTTCGCAGCGACGCCAATCTCGGTACCCGACTATTTAACGATGACTCCTTCTACCTCCATACCGTTTCGAAAAACATTGCTGCCGGCAATGGAATGACTATCGATGGGAAGCAGCTTACAAACGGCATCCAACCGATCATCGTTATTCTAAATACTCCGGCCTACTATCTTGCCGATATGGATAGATGGCTCGGCCTGAGACTTACATTCTTTCTCTCTGCGCT
>DASTAO010000083.1:0-9606 GCA_035712525.1 Kapaibacterium sp. (SeqCode) | reverse complement strand
GATTTAATTCTCGGTATGCTGAGACGTTTGCCGAGCTATCGAACGAAGTTAAACGCTCGAAAGGCCTTGTCCTTACTGATCGCGAAGCCATGATCATCGGGATGGCCAAGGTTTCGAAGCTAACAATCCTGACAAAACAATATTACGATCGGTATGCTCAAATCAATGTAGCGACAGTGATTTCTTCAATCGGTGCAGGTTCCTAATATATCTAAATTATTGAGGAACAAAAGAAAATTAATGTTGCTTGTGTAAGCCAGTTGTCGTAATGCCTTTAATTACCGTATGAGAATTTCAAAGCAGTACACGAATCGCGAGAGCCAATCGCTCGATATGTATTTGCAGGAGATCGGCAGAATGGATCTGCTGAATTCGCAAATGGAGATCGACTTGGCCAGACGGATTCGCGAAGCTGGTCCTGACTCCCAACGCGCCCTCGAGATCCTTGTTAAGGCCAATCTCCGATTCGTTGTTTCCGTTGCGAAGCAATATCAGAATCAGGGGCTTTCCCTTGGCGATCTTATTAACGAAGGTAACCTCGGACTTATCAAAGCAGCAAAGCGTTTCGATGAAACCCGTGGCTTCAAGTTTATCTCCTATGCTGTGTGGTGGATTCGCCAATCCATCCTCCAGGCACTTGCCGAGCAATCTCGTATCGTTCGCTTGCCGCTCAACCGCGTCGGTGCACTAAATAAGATCGGTAAAAAGTTTTCACAGCTCGAACAGGAATTCGAGCGCGAGCCAACCGCCTCCGAACTTGCCGATAAGCTCGATATGAGCCCGGCCGAAGTTAGCGAGACTCTTAAGATCTCCGGTCGTCACTTATCGGTCGATGCGCCGTTCGCTCAAGGCGATGATAACCGCTTGCTTGATGTGCTCCATGATCCGGGACAGCTTTCGCCTGATAATATTTTGATGGGTGATTCGCTTCGCATCGAAGTACAGCGTGCCTTAACTGCACTCTCTACTCGCGAGCGTGAAGTGCTTGAATTATTTTATGGGCTCGATGATAATCCGGCACTCTCACTTGAAGAGATTGCCGAGCGCTTTAGCCTGACTCGCGAGCGAGTACGGCAGATAAAGGAAAAGGCTATCCGTCGCCTGCGACATGCCAATAAGACTCGTGAGTTAAGAAATTTTCTCTAAGTTCTTCAAAGGCGGCTTTATAGTCGCCTTTTTAATCTCCTTATTACCCATAGGACTTTTACTAAGCTTCCAATTGTTTTAGAAAACCTATGGGCTTATTTTCAAAAAATACCTCTTCTATTTCAGAAGCAGATGTTCTGAATGCTCTTCGCTCAGTCGAAGACCCCGATCTTCATAAAGACGTTGTCTCTCTTGGGATGATCAAGGATGTCAAGATCGATGGTAATAATGTATCCTTTACGTTCGAACTCACAACTCCGTCTTGTCCCTTAAAAGACCAGTTGGAGGCGAGCGCTCGAAACGCTGTTGGCTCGATCTCAGGTATTGGTGATATTAAGATCAATATGAGTGCGAATGTTGCAACGCACACCGGAGCTAACAAACCTTCGGCATTGTCACAAGTTCGTAATACGATCGCTGTTGCTTCTGGTAAAGGTGGAGTAGGGAAGTCGACTGTCGCCGCAAATCTTGCTGTTGCTCTTGCAAAAGACGGAGCGAAAGTTGGGTTGCTCGATGCGGATATTTATGGCCCAAGCATTCCGTTAATGTTCGGCCTTGAGAATGAGAAGCCTGAAGCACAGCAGGTAAATGGCCATGCGCTGATACAGCCACTCGAAGCCTTTGGAGTGAAGGTTATGTCCATCGGATTTTTGGTTGATCCGAATACCGCTGTTGTTTGGAGAGGCCCGATGGCTTCAGGTGCTTTGAAGCAATTCATGACCGATGTGCAGTGGGGTGAACTGGATTACCTCATTTTCGATCTTCCGCCTGGCACCGGTGATATCCAGCTTACTCTTTGCCAGACGATACCTTTGACTGGTGCAGTTATCGTTAGCACTCCTCAGGATGTTGCTCTTGCCGATGCTCGTAAAGCTGTCAGGATGTTTGAGAAAGTCCATGTTCCAGTATTGGGGCTTGTCGAGAACATGAGTTATTATAATTGCTCGGCTTGCGGACATCGCGAAGAAATTTTTGCTCATGGTGGTGGGAAACTTGCTGCTGCTGAATTTGGCATCCCATTCCTTGGTGAACTCCCGCTCGAAACGAACGTCCGCCAGGCAGGCGATGCCGGAAAACCGATCGTCGCCAGCGCACCATTCACTCCGGCAGCATCGGCCTTTGGAGAGTTCGCCCAGGCAGTTGCTCAGCAGGTTAGCATCAGAGATCTGATGCCGAGCCAAAAGCCGGTTGAGATATTGCTGGGAATGGAAGACTAGCTAGTTCAATGCCGATTCGTGAACAAATCGAGATCGCTCTCGAAGAATGCCGTCCGTACTTAGCAGTCGATGAAGGCGGAATAGAATTCGTATCGCTTGACGAAGCAGCAGGAATTGTTGAAGTTCGCTATCTCGGAGCCTGCCGAACCTGCCCAATGAAATTCATGACATTGCGTGCCGGCATCGAACGAGCTATCCAGTATTATGCCCCGGAGATAAGGCGTATCGAAGAAGTACCATGAAGTCGCTTCTTATCCCACTTGTTTTCTTCCTTTTTATCTTTACCAATCAGTCTGCCTACTCCCAACCCACTGATTCCGATATCCCCACTTATTCAGGGAATGCCTTAACTGCCGATACCTCCTCATCTTTCATTATAGCCGGCGATCTTCAACTGCAAAGCCCAATATTAGAATTTTGGCGAGAGAATAACCGTGCCGCAGTCGGTGCAATCTGCGGTAAGATAGCATTATTGCACCCTGGTTTTTTGTTTGTACTTGGTGACCTGACATTCGATGGTGCATCCGAAAAACTCTGGAGAACATTCGACGCC
The DNA here is from genome assembly GCA_035712525.1 of Kapaibacterium sp. (SeqCode). Taxonomy (GTDB): domain Bacteria; phylum Bacteroidota; class Ignavibacteria; order Palsa-1295; family Palsa-1295; genus JAFDZW01. The sequence continues at coordinate 6,690 of DASTAO010000083.1, read as the reverse complement.
TATGCAAAACCGATACGTGATAGCAATATAAGGACCTATCCGCTGCTTGGTAATCATGAATATTTTACTAACAAACGCAAGATGTTTTATCAATACTCTTCGCGGTTTTCTCATATTAACGAACAGCTTTGGTATCTGATAAAATGGCATGATGTTGCCATCATTGCCTTGAATTCAAATTTTAGCAAGCTCACAAAGAAAGAGCGACGGCTTCAGGATGAATGGTATGGACAAGTGCTTCGCTTATTAGATCGTGATAAGAGTGTTGCGTCGATCATTGTTGCTTGTCATCATCCACCCTATACCAATAGCACCGTTGTTTCAGACGATCAAACAGTGCAAGAACATTTTGTCCTTCCGTTTAAGCAATCGCCTAAGAGTGTTTTATTCATTACCGGTCACTGCCACAGCTATGAGCATTTTGTGATTGATGGAAAGAATTTCATTGTGAGTGGCGGCGGCGGGCCTCGGCAGGAATTAGAGGAATCAGGAGATTCTCTGAAGCAAGATCATTATAATCCATCGAAAGAAGACAGTCTTACCTTATATAAAAAGCATAGCATGAACTGTATCCGGCCACATCATTTTTGTAAAGTGAGTCGCGTTAATGGGAAGCTCATTCTTGATATGGAACAGGTGAGTGAGGATCTGAAAACATGGACGATCGGAGAAACGGTAACTCTTCGGTAAAGTAAAAAACGGAAAGCGGCTGATTGCAACCGCTTCCGTTTCTCGCGAGATTATTCTTTAGCGTAAGTCAGCGCTTGGTTCTAAGTGCTCTGATCGAACTCTTGAGCATGCCATCGATGATACGATGATTATCCGGATCGCGCGGGTCAAGCGGACGCATACCCGGCATACCGAAGATGATAACTGGGTCGAATACCAATGTCAGGTTATATGCCTGAACGGAATCAAATATAGCCGGCGGATCAAGAAATACCTGAAGGTTTGCCGTCAATGATGAACGGTAGCTAAACGGATAGCCTACACCGTTGACAAATGAAATACCGTCGATCAATACCGTATATCTTCCACCATTAACAAAATCACCAAAGAGCGGATCGTTCAAAAGTGAAGCATCTTCGTTCTCATTCAGCTTGTGAATTTCGAATTTAATGCGGTCATAAGTACCGGCTGGAATAGTCACAGTAGAAATAATTTTCTCCCCAGTAGCATCCCATTCGGCAATGAATGGACCAGCCATGATTGTACCGTCATCCCAACCCCAATGAATGTCTTTGTCATGATCTATGTCGTGGTCGTGGCCGTGGCCGTTTCCCTGATCTTCATCGTCGATATCGGACGCGCCAAGTAAATGCATCTTCATGGCACTAATGACGATTCGAGCTCGAGTAATTACAACAGAATCGGCCGTTGTGCCCCAGTTATGATCGGCAATGGAGTTCTGCTTTGGAATAATATTCGCCGGAGTGACGGAGTTGTGCTCGATCTTTGTGGAGGTTGTCATTTTCGGTTGGCTGCTAGAGCCTGTACCGGGACTTGAAGTAGAGTCCGTACATCCGACGAACCACGAAGCACCAACGAAAAAGCCAAGGGCGATGATCGTCTTTAATAGGGCTTTTGCTGTAATTGAATATTTTGTAGTCATGATCGTACCTATTAATTAAAGATTAAATGAACTACGTTGCGGGGGCTTAACTCATATTTGAATCTAAGAACAAACTTTGTGCCAGACACCGGATCGTGTGATAATTATATAAATGAATATGATAGACCAGTAAGCAATGCATTAACTATTGGTCAGTAGTGTTTAGCGATTACTACTAACTACGTTAATAAGCAAATAACCGCATCGAATCCGATTGTCCGCGCCAGGAGGGCACTGTTTGATTGCGATTCTCAATAAAGCATTTAAACCGTTCGAGATCGCCATGGAGTCGTTGCGAAACAAGCCTCACGGCATCGCCAATGCTTCGGGTGATCACTTCCGGCTTAAAGGTCATTGTTAATTCGATGAAAGTTTTCCCGTCCTGAAGCGGAATAAAATGAACTGAGCCGATATTCATTGCTCCGTGAATACTGCGCCAGGAGATAATCTCGTTTGGACGTTGTTCGAATATTTCAGCGTCCCATTCGAATTCATTGCCGGCGATATTTACCTGCCAGTGTAACCGATTCGGTTCTATCTGGCGGACAACACGAGTGCCCTCCATAAATAATGGAAAATCTTCGAATTGGGTCCATTGATTATAGACGGTGCTGACCGGTACGTCTACTTCGATCGCTTTTTGGATAGTTTCCATACCATTAATTTGGATGATAGTTTTTGTGGGGCTATATGGGTATACGAAGAAATCCTTTGAGTGGATGGAAAGATATTGAATTTTACAACGGAATTCAGGATGGCCATTGCATCGGAACCACGGGTAGTACATTACTATTATTATATTTAATGTCAGCACCAACTTTTTTTAAGACTCAAAGTGATTGGCGGAGGTGGTTAGAAAAGAATCATGCCGCTAAGCCAGAACTGCTCGTCGGTTTTTACAAAAAAGCAACGGGCAAGCCCAGTATTGACTGGAAGCAATCGGTCGATGAGGCATTATGTTTTGGGTGGATAGATGGTGTCCGCAAGAGCCTTGGCGACGATGCTTATACGATCAGGTTTACACCTCGCCGCTCGACAAGTATTTGGAGTGCAATAAATATCAACCGTATAAAAGAGCTGACCGACCTCGGCTTGATGCACGAAAGCGGTTTGAAAGCCTTCAATGAACGAAACATCGAGAAAACCAATCGGTATTCCTTCGAGCAATCGAATATTGCTTTTACCAAAGAACAGGAGCGGGCATTCAAGAAAAATGCAAAAGCCTGGAAGCAGTTTTTGGCAATGCCACCCTCGTATCGTAAGCCGGCAACCTGGTGGGTGATAAGCGCGAAGCAGGAGGCAACCAAAGAAAAAAGACTTGCCACGTTGATACAAGACTCGGAAGCAGGAATAAAAATAAAGCCGCTTAGACCTTATAATAAGAAATAATGAGAGTCTCCCGATTACCCTTCAGCGGTATATTCGTTTTTCTCGTTATCTGCTGTCATTACTCGTCGGCAAGTCAGATACGTCCGGACTGGCCATTTCATGATCAGCTAATTGCTGAAATGGAGTCTCCTAAGGATACTATTTACGTCGCGGATCGAAGTCAGCTCATAAAAATAGGCAAGCCACAGGTAAGAGGACGATCAGTTGCATTTTCGAATAGCGAATTTGGAGTGCTCATCTATCTTCGCAATTCGGCATTCAAGGCAAAAAGGCATTCGATCGATCGTGAGCATCATGGCGTCGATGGAATCAGAGCGCATGGCATTGATAGCACAATGCCATCGAGGCAATTAACCGATATCAAAATATTATGGGATACAACCGTACTTAGTATTCCGTTGCGGGCATTTGTTGGACTTTATGACCTTAACTTTTCCACTGCTGAAGCCTACCTGACCATTGATGGGGCGTTCCTCTATATTTATATTACCGGCTCCGATGGTGCAGGTAAATACTCGGTAAAGTTTGTCTTTAATCATGAGCGATATGTTACCAGGCTCTTTGGAAGCGTTACCTGCATGAACCAATATGATTATATCGATGGTCATGGAAATTGTGAATAACTGTTCGCAGAAGCAATAGACAGGAATTTATTTCCCCGGCATTGTACGTTATCTACGGTCAATGACCATAAGCCAATTACAGACAAAAACTTCCGAGCTTCTTGCCATTCTTGATGCCGCATCGACTGCTGATGAGCTTGAGCAATTCAAACTTGCTCATCTTGTTCGCAAGGGATCGATCGCAGAGTTATTTGAGAATCTTAAATCCGTTTCGAAAGAGGATAAGCCTGCCGTCGGCAAAGCCTTAAATGAGCTTCGTACGACAGTGGAATCTAAATTCAAAGAGAAAGAAGATTCACTTGGTGGCGCTAAGAAAGAAGTTCGGGAAGAGATCGATCTTACGATGCCGGCAAAGTCATTACCGGTCTCAGCTCCTGGGCATGAACACCCACTTATCTCGACGCTTAACCGGATGGTTTCTATCTTCACGAACATGGGTTTCGATGTGGCCTACGGTCCGGAAGTTGAGGATGATGAGCATAATTTTGAGAAGCTGAATTTCGCACCCGATCATCCGGCGCGAGATATGCAAGATACGTTTTTCATTAAGCCGACAGCAGGCAGTAGCGCGGGCGTCCCGCCGGCATTGCTTCGGACGCACACCTCTCCGGTACAAGTACGATTAATGGAATCGGGCAAGCTGCCGATCAGAGCAGTCATGCCCGGCAGAGTTTATCGCAATGAAGAGATCACGGCTAGAAGTGCCGCCTGCTTCTTTCAACTTGAGGGGCTTGTGATCGATAAAGGTGTTACCATGGCTGATTTGAAAGCTGTGCTCCTGATGTTTGCTCGCCAATTCTTTGGAGGTGATTCTCGGATTCGCCTTCGGCCATCTTATTTTCCGTTTACTGAGCCAAGCGCCGAAGTGGATGTAAGCTGTTATATCTGCGGTGGAAAAGGGTGTCGTGTTTGTAAGCATTCCGGGTGGCTTGAGATACTTGGCTCGGGGATGGTCCATCCGAATGTACTAAGGGCTTGCGGTATCGATCCGGAAGTCTATTCAGGATATGCGTTTGGAATGGGCATCGATAGAACGGCGATGATGAACTATGGCATTAACGATCTTCGAATGTTCACCGAGAACGACTACCGTTTTTTGCGGCAATTCTGAGCTGAAACAAGATCGTCGTTTTGAGGTCATTATAGGGGGAAATATACCCCAAAATTTGTGTAAACTTCTTTCCCCCGTCAGAGTTTACCAGTTGTTAATATTTGCTTGCAGGTTATGAATCGTCTTGTTGTTTTCCTTTTTACTGCTCTTATCATAGTTGGAATTTCCAGTTGCTCCGATTCTTCATCACCGACGACATCCGGTAATGTTGGTGGTACGGCTGATTACGGTGGCGCTACTTTCCCCAAAAAGGGGAGCACCTATAATTTTCATTACTTCGCCACCGATTCGGTAGGCAATGAAGTACCGGGAAGCGCTAAAGATTATACTGCAACGGTGTCGCTCGATTCGCAGACCTATATGGGTAAAAGCAAGGCTTATCAGGTAAGCGATAACGGGCAGAATAATTATTATACCTTTGAGCATAACGGAGATGCGGATCTATTCCTTGATCAGAGTGTCTTTGGTTTTTTTGGAGCATTTTTGGGCAATACCCTTAATCAATGGTTTACATTCCCAACGGCTGCTCATCTGAAAGGGTATATCATTTTTGATACTACTCTGAAAATTCCGCTTCTCGGTGACGTTGCCTTGTTCGGACGAACCTTGTATATCGGTCAGGAAAGTGTAACGATCGGATCGGAGACTTTTACGGCAGAGCATTGCTGGCTTAAGATCAGCTCGACGATCATTAATTACGAGGAAGAATTCTGGTTTGTTAAGAAGATTGGTTATTTCGTTCATCGCAAGAGCAAAACATCATTGCTTTCAATACCAGGCTTAGGACTCGGGACAACCAGTGGCGACGAGCAAATTATGACAAGCTATTCGTTAAAGTAACGATAAATTCAGAACTTAACGAATGCACTTAAGAGTTTACTACATTATTCACATCTATATATTATGAAGAGATACCCATCGATGAAGGCTCTTGCAGGATTCTGCTTAGCCTTAGTATTTTCAGTTGTAATGATCGGCTGTAGCGATTCAGGGACAACTACGACTGAAACCAAGCCCGTTACCCCGAAAGCCGGATCGAGCTATACCTACCAAAAGCACACTGCCGATTCTACTTCTGGTGGTTCGATGGTAACGACTGATAGTCAAGTAGTTGCTACTATTGTTAGCAGTGGGCTTTCTGTCCATGGGCACGATAGTGTTATTACTTCATTTGACGATTGGGATACTGTTCAATATGCTATTGAGTCAAATGGTGATGTTTCGCTTTATGTTGACAAATTTAGTGCTTTTGGATATAGTATTTCAAACCCGAATCCATGGTTACGCTTTCCGTTCGGCTCAAAAAGCGATAGTATCCAGGTTGTTACTGTTGATACAAATATTTCATTAGGAGGGCTTCCGATTGCAATTCAGGTTCGTGGAGTAATGCATTACAATGGGACAGAGACGTTAACGGGTTCAACGTCAGCAAGTGGTGGAGTTGCAACATTTGCGCTTAATATAACGGCGTCTGCGGCTGGCGGATTTGTAAAGTTTTCTGTCTTAGGAAACCAGCGCCTTGCTTATGATCCTTCGATCGGCAATTACTTCCATTATACTAAGGATCTAATAGTACCTGATGTCGCTGCTGCCGGAATCACCGGGGGCACTCAGCACACTGAAAAGACCTTGGTAAGTTATAATTTAGTTAAATAAAATTACGGTTGTATTTAGCATCGCCCCGCCTCACGAGTTGCGGCGGGGTTTTGTATATAACGGGGTGACCATTTCCAATGAAGATCTCGCTTAACTGGCTTTCTCAATATATCGAGCATTCGTACTCGCCGGACGAGCTTTCGGATAAACTGACGGCGCTCGGCATTGAAGTCGAAGCCATCGATAACCAGGCAAAGCGATTTGAGAAGATCGTTGTTGGGGAAGTGCTGGAAGTTACGCCGCATCCGAATGCGGATAAACTTCGTCTGACCCGCGTAACAACCGGCTCAGGTGAGCCG
>DASTAO010000082.1:0-2328 GCA_035712525.1 Kapaibacterium sp. (SeqCode) | reverse complement strand
ATGAGGTCTTCTGAAATTTTACGAAAAATACACTCTTTTACCGGTTCGAATGAGTTGAAAGAGATCGTTTGGCGATAACTTCTTTGAGAATACAACCGCCCCTAATTTTGTTATCCTCGCCGCAACTATCTATAATCGTTGAGGATGGCAAAAAAGACGGATACGGCAACTAAAAAGACCGCAATTTCCAATAATTCCAAACCTTCAGTTACGAAGAATGGCAGTGCATTGCCATTTTCGAAAGAGGAGATCATTGCCGATTATCGGATCGCCCATCAATCGCGTCTGGCCAGTTTATTAGGTCGTAAAGAGGTTCTTACCGGCAAGGCTAAGTTCGGTATTTTCGGCGATGGTAAGGAAGTACCTCAACTTGCCATGGCAAAGGTGTTTCGCGAAGGCGACTGGCGCTCCGGTTATTACCGCGACCAGACTTTCATGTTTGCCTGCGGAACACTAACGATCCAACAGTTCTTCGCCCAACTTTATGCTCATCCGGATATTGCCGCCGATCCTGCGGGTGGTGGCCGTATGATGAACGGGCATTTTGCCACTCGCTCGCTTAATGAAGATGGCTCATGGAAGAATTTAATGAAGATTAAAAATTCTTCGGCGGATCTTTCTCCGACATCAGCGCAGATGCCGACACTTGTTGGGCTTGGCTATGCATCGAAATTATTTCGCCAGAATGCTGAGCTTCATAAGTTTACCGAGTTTTCCGATAAAGGCAATGAAGTAGCATTCGGTACTATTGGTAATGCAAGTACTTCTGAAGGATTATTTTATGAAGCAGTAAATGCTGCCGGTGTTTTAAAGATACCGATGGTTATCTCGGTATGGGATGATGAGTATGGTATTTCCGTACCCGCACAATATCAGACGACTAAAAAATCGATCTCAAAGATTCTCGAAGGTTTCCGCGAAGAAGCGGGCGATGGATATTTGATCGAAGTTGTAAAAGGGTGGGATTACGTTGCTCTTTGCAACGCCTACCAAAAAGTTATTTCTGCTTCGAGAGAGCACCACATTCCCGGACTTATTCACGTAGTCGAATTAACCCAGCCGCAAGGACACTCAACCTCTGGTTCGCACGAACGCTACAAATCCAAAGAACGCTTGGCGTGGGAAGAAGAACATGATTGCAATCGCAAGATGCGCCAATGGATAATCGCTAATCATGTGGCGACTACTGCCGAGCTTGATGCGATCGACAAAGAAGACAATGATATTGTCAACGAAGCGAAAGCAAAAGCCTGGGAAGCCTTCATGGCTCCGATCAGAGCTGATATTGTGTCGCTCGGTGGAATACTAGAGGAGTTGTCGACTCAATGTTCACTTGGCGAAGAGGTAAAGAAAGTAAAGCAAGAGCTTGAATCGATTCGCGAGCCACTACAGCGCGATAGTCTTTCGGCTGCTCGCAAGGCGGCGCGGCTTGCAAACGTGGAGCCGTCTGCTGCGAAGCAAAAACTCCAGCAATGGATCGTTAGTCATATTGAAAAGTCTGAAGGAGAATTTTCTTCGCATCTTTATAGTGAGTCTGCGCAAGCTGCATTGAAAGTGCCGGAGGTCAAGCCGGTGTTTTCAAACTCATCGGCTTCCATTAACGGAAGTGAAGTCATGCGGGCCTGTTTCGATGCTGCGTTTGCTCGCGATCCGAAATTATTTGCCATCGGTGAAGATATCGGTAAGATCGGTGACGTCAATAAAGGCATGGACGGACTTCAGGAGAAGTACGGCGAAATTCGAATTACCGATACCGGTATCCGCGAAGCGACAATACTTGGGCAAGGAATTGGTGCAGCCTTACGCGGCTTACGTCCGATCGTCGAGATACAATATCTCGATTATTTGCTCTTTGCATTGCAAACGATGAGCGACGATCTTGCAACCTTGCAATGGCGTACCAAAGGCGGCCAGAAGGCCCCGGTGGTTGTACGTACTCGCGGGCACAGGCTTGAAGGTGTTTGGCATAGCGGTTCGCCAATGGCAATGATTCTCGGTGCATTACGCGGAATGTATGTTCTCGTGCCGCGTAACATGACTCAGGCTGCAGGATTCTACAATACGATGTTACGCTCCGATGATACCGCGCTTATCATTGAAGTGCTTAATGGTTACCGTCTAAAAGAAACACTACCCGATAATATCGGTGAGTATACCCTGCCGATTGGAGTACCTGAGATATTACAAGAGGGAAGTGATATTACTCTTGTCACCTATGGTGCCTGCTGCCGAATTGCCGAAGAAGCAATTACCGAGCTTACAAAATTTGGAATCTCAGTCGAGTTGATCGACGTGCAGAGTTTATTGCCATTTGATATTCACGGCATA
>DASTAO010000081.1:0-3272 GCA_035712525.1 Kapaibacterium sp. (SeqCode) | reverse complement strand
TTCGCCATGAGATGGTCCGCAATCGAGGAACAGTTGAAGTATCGACGATGGAAGAAGAACTTCCGTCGGAAGCCCCAAGCGGTGATGACGAACTTCGTACACTGATCTCGAATGCGCTAGCCAAACTGCCGGTCGATCAGCGCGAAGTATTCGTGCTGCATGAGTACTGCAGTTTTACCTACGATGAGATCGCTACGATCCTCGGCAAAACGCTGACGAACGTAAAGACAACATCGTTCAGAGCCAGAATGAGATTACGCAAAGTGATCGCCAGCTGGCTCGGGCTTGGCGAAGAGGACGACCCTATGTCACAATATCCGTTTGTAAAAAATAGTTATTAAATTGTCGACTCCCACAAACTCATAATGAATTGGAGATAACCATGAACCTTAGAGACGAAGAGATCCTACAAAATTATTTCGACCGGAAGATGACTGCTCCGGAAGAACAGAATTTTCTTATCGATGTCGCTGCCCGCGACGATATGCGGCTTGCCTTTCGTTCGAATCTGGAATTGCTCAAAGCTGTTCGTGCCGATAAGGATGCTGCTTCGATAGCCTTAGTTCGTTCGAGCACGCTAGCTTCACTCGGACTTGGTGCCGGCCTGCTTCCTAATGCTCTTAAAGAGCAGGAAGCTGCCCAGGCATCGGTTGCTCAGGCATCGATCGTTAAGACGGGTGGACTTTGGAATTTGATTCGCCGTCCGGCTTCCATGCTTGTCATGGGATTGCTTGCCGGATCAGCCATAACGTATTCATTACTGCCAGCATCTACCCCCGAAAGCGCACAACAGCTTTCCCCGCCGGCAGCACAAAGCCCGGCCACAATAACCATTACTGAGCCAAGCAAGGATATACCCAACCCTGCACAACATGAATCAGTTAAGAATGCCGAAGCCACCCATTCGGCTAAACCTGCTATAGCAGCTAAGGCAACAACCCCGAAGCAAACTATTACACCTGAAGAGATGCCGCTTGTCAAGAAGACAAAGTCGTCATCAATCCAGGTTCAAACGACTGTACATCCTCCCAGCGAGAATCAAAAATAGAACAACACTGCATATACGTCTCTAAAGGATGGGCCAAATAAGTGGGTAGTTTTCAAAACTACCCACTGCCCTTTTAAAGAGAAGTTTTTACATTCGTGGGTTACCTTCCATGAAGGTTTCTTCGCCTTCATCGAGTCGTTCTAATTCATGTTTAAGATAGTCGAAGGCTTCCTGCGGAGAATCGCTCCAATGGATGAGGTTCAGATCTTCCGGATCGATCATCCTCATCTCGGCAAGATATTCAAGGTTCATCACTTTCTTCCAGTACTCGGTACCATAAACGACGATCGGCATTTTCTTTCTGACCTTTCCGGTCTGAACCAAGGTTAGAATCTCAAATAATTCATCCATCGTACCGTATCCTCCCGGGAAAACGACCAATGCTTTTCCAAGGTAAGCGAACCAGAACTTACGCATGAAGAAGTAATGGAATTCGAAATTCAATTCATCGGAGATATAGGAGTTCGGCATTTGCTCATAGGGCAGAGCAATGTTAAAGCCGATGGTCCTACCGCCGGCGAGCATAGCGCCTTTATTAGCGGCCTCCATTATTCCAGGACCACCACCAGAGCAAATAACATAACGCTGCTTGAAGGTTTGGGATTTTACATTTTCGAGGCTGACAAACGGAACATGTTCGTTTTTTGCACCGCTTCTTTTATAAAGGCGTTCGGCATCCATTATCGCCGCATGCATCGACCATTCGGTAATCAGCCTTGCGAGTTCGACGGCATCCTGATAATAATGGGCCATCTCAACTTCAACTTCGGCGCGGCGCCTGGCAGCGGCAAGTTCTTTTTCGATCTCTTGTGAACTGGATTTTGAAAATTCCACCAAATGATCGGTATGCTCGACTTTTAACTTATCAGCAGATGCTTCTTCGAGGCTCTTGATACGGGCACTGCCGAAAAAGACGATCATATCTTTAATGCCTTCTTTTGCCAGCCGCGATCGGGGCTCCATGTATTCGGCCATTAGGCGGATAACGCGGGCTTCTGGACTGGTAAGGAAGGACTCGTTTAAGTAGGCTTTATCGGCACGGTTCTTAATTGCTGACACGTGATGACTCCTTTATAGTTACAGTTTCGGGGAAATAAAAAACCCCTGTTTATTCAACAGGGGTTTTTATAGAAAAAGTACCGTAAATCTTATTCTGCGTCCGGGTTACGGTCACGGAAGCGATAGGTAAGTTTATCACCCATGAAGTCTTTTAAGGCTTCGGCAGTCGGTTTTCCGCGTTTTTCGATCTCGAGCGAAATACGCATCTGATCGAAATTCGTGGTTTCGATTTCATCGTCGTCCTCTTCCATCGGGACGAGGGTCGAAATACGAGCCATATACTCGGTTTTGATCTCGTCGTTGATCTGACGGGCACGTTTTGCGGTAATAACGATAGACTGATACAGTGTATCGCCTTTATTGCCCATTTTCTCCAGATCGATCGGTTGAATTGCCATTATTTTTCCTTCTAAATTTCGGGTTCATAAGAACAGCTGTGGGCGTTGGATGGTTCAAATGCTGCACCTAAATTGACTTTTTAGTAAATAGCATTTCATAACGGTATCCGGATGGCCGTTCAGTAGACGTTAACCGAAAAGCGATCAATGAAAATAACAAACGTAAACTTTCAGATCGCAATAGCACCAATTGCCGCCGATTTACAGTTCATGGCTCTGGCTAATGGTTGATAACAAATTTCCGGGTCCGTACCAAATTTCCTTGCTCAAGACGAACATAATAAGTGCCGTTAGAATAGGTTGAGCAATCAATATTTTTATGATAGATACCCTCATGTTGATACCCATTAACTAAAGCACTTATGGTTTTGCCAAGTCCATCGATGATTGTTAGCGATATTAACCCGTTTCTTGAAAGTGAATAATCAAAGTAAACAAGACCTATGGCTGGATTAGGGTAAACATCCCTCAACCAAAAATCAATTTGATCAGCATTTGGCTTAACGCCAGAAGTAACCCGGATACTGACGGGGATCGGTCTATTCATTTCCAAATTACCGACATTATCTTTTGCCAGGGCAAAGAAACTATACGTATGATTAAGCTCCACACTGATCTGAACCGAATCACTATTTTGGGTGCAGATTGCACTATATTCACCATCATCCTTTGCCATATACAGTTCAGCACTTTCGTAACCAGAGCCGCCGGCATCAATACTTGACCACTTGATGGTCACAATACTATCATTGGTTTTTGAAGGTAAT
>DASTAO010000080.1:0-3232 GCA_035712525.1 Kapaibacterium sp. (SeqCode) | reverse complement strand
TGGCGGTTGTCCTGTTGCCGGCTCAATCGGAATACTCTTCCTGCTAAAGTGGGCAACATATCGCTTTGTCATTACTAAACTCTCTGGGAGCAGTGGTCTTCTGCTTGCGGTTAGTTTTCTGGTCGTCATTCTTGCTTCTTGTTCGGGGCTTAAGAAATCTTCCACCACCACTACTACTCCAAAAGATACCTCCAAAGTCGGTGCTGTTGCGACGATCGATTCAGTAACGAACGATATCGGTAATGCCATTGGTAAAGTTGGAGATTTTTTAGGGTCGATCGTACCGGGTTCGCTCTTTGGTGGTGGGAAGGATAGCATCATGCTTATCCCTCCTAAAAATCCTGAGATAAATCCTTCAGTGGATCTAGAGCCTCCGACAAAATTGGCATATCCTCCTTCTCAACTTGAACGCCGGTTAGAATTCGATTCGCTTGGACATGTAACGGTTCACGATGAATTTTTGGGTGGGGATGCGAATATTCCACAAACGTATACGCTCGATGATTATCTTACCAAGCGCCAAGCCGATGGAGTACAAGAAGGATTATTAAAGAGCGCCCAAACCTATACAAGCACAGGTGGTAGCGGTGCTGCTTCAGGTGGAGCAGGTACTGGGCAACCGGATCAGGGCAAGGGAGTACTAAGCGATTATAATACCGTCAGCATCCCGATCCCACCATCTATAGTGCCGACGATCTTTGGTAAGCCGGCGATCAATCTTCAGGTGAATGGAGATGTCGCGATCCACTTGGCCTATCGCGATAACCAATTCCTCCAGACGACGGGTACATTGCTATCGGGTTCGGAAACGGGACTTGACTTCCGCCAGGAAGTGAATATGAATATCAAAGGCTCGATCGGTGACAAAGTAAAGATCAATACCGATTTCGGAAGCTTGCGCCAGTTCAACTTCGATAATATTTTTAACCTGAGTTATAAAGGTTATCCGGATGAGATCATTCAATCGGTAGACGCCGGTAACATCTCGCTGACCACCCCTTCTAAGTATATCGGTATTCAGTCAGGACTGTTTGGATTTAAGGGAGTAATGCGATTTGGTCCGTGGTATCTGACGGCACTTGCGGCACAAAAGAAAGCGGATAGGCAAACGAAGTCTTTCGGTGGCGGTCCGGGAAGTTCGGGCGGATCTGATTTCGTCATTCAGCCAGCAAACTTCCGCAAGAATATGTATTTTCTTGATACCTTATTCAAGCCACGGTTTGAACAAGTCTATTCGACAATACCACCGCAGAGTTTGCCGAAGTTAATTCAAGATGGTACAGTGGAAGTTTGGCGATCGACGAATCAGACTGACATCAGGAAAATGTCGGGATACTGTGCATATAATCTTCCGTCAAATGGTGGGGCTAAGTACGATATCACACAGTATAATAACAGGACTACCGATCATGACCTTTTTGAATCGGGATATATAATTAAAGTCGATACTTCCCAATATAGCGTTGACTACCAAACCGGTATTATCACGTTATATCAAGAGCCATCGGATTATGATTTTATTGCTGTTAGTTATCAGAGTACCGGTGTAATTGGTCCGGCCGGACAGATCGGTGATCGTATCGGCGATGGGCAGGATACGGCAATGGTCTTGAAGTTGATCAAGCCAAAGCAGCTTTTTACTACTACTAACAAGCGGTCTTGGACGAATCTTCTTAAGAACAACTACTATGTTGGTGCGACGAACATCGATCAAAAAGGATTTTCGATAAAGATCCAATACACCTATCCGACCGGTCAGGTATCAGATCAGGTTCGTTCTGCTGCCGGCCTTGACAAAGCAATAACCGTAACGGGACTTGACCGCTATGAAAATTCTACCAGCGCTCCAAGGCCTGACGGATTATTCGATGTGATTTCTAACGGTGCTTCATCGCCGTTGCTTAATAGTCGTGCTGGTACGCTTATTTTTCCGTATCTCGAACCGTTCGGAAAACGAATTCTTGATTATCAAAACGAGCAAGCACGAAAGAAGCCGGGGTACAAACGAGATTCAACTTTTTATTTTCCAGAGATCTATACTCAGTCGCCGGCCTATTGGGCATCATCATCAGGTTATTCGACGCCTAAGAATAATGAAATGTCGATCAATGTCCGCTATAACGGTGGTACCTCATCGGTGCTTAATTTAAATGCGTTTAATATTGTCGAAGGAAGTGTCCGCGTTACTGCCGGCGGCAGGCAGTTAACTGAAGGCGTTGATTACCGTGTCGATATCAATAGCGGAACGGTTACGTTGTTAAAACCCGATCTGGCGACAGCAGGGCAGATCAGTGTCGACTACGATACGCACGATATTTTTACGACATCCACGAAGACGTTAGTTGGGCTTCGTGCTGAATTGCCACTTGGCGACCAAGGACTTTTCGGGACGACACTCATGAATTACTCGATGCATTTGCCGACGATCAAGACACGGCAAGGCGAAGAACCGCTGTCGAATTGGATCCTCGGCGGCGATCTGAGTTATAAAGTGCCGACGCCATTCCTTACGAATTGGATGAATGCGCTGCCGATCTTTAATCTGCACGATAAGTCGGATATTAATTTTAAGTTTGACGGAGCATTTTCTATGCCGAACCCAAACACCCAGGCTTCTCCGATGGGTGTCGATAACGGAAAGAGCATTGCCTATTTAGATGACTTCGAAGGCGGACGTACCGAGACGCCGCTCTCGATGAGTTATGGCCGGTGGGTACATAGCTCGCAGCCGGTATTTCCGAATCCGCCGCTTTCGGGGCTTACTCCGAAAGAGATCAATGAGCGGAAGTCGAAGATGTGGTGGTATCAGGCTCAGCCGCAGGATACGAAGATCACCGACATCAAGCCTAATAAGAGCGTTGCTTCTTCAAGTGAGTATGCACAGGTGTTAGACTTGGTCTTTGATCCGACACCACCATTCATCGGTGGAATTTATAATCACGATCCGAATACTACAGCACCGAACGAAGATCGTTGGGCCGGTATGATGCAGTATCAGCAGGGACTGAATGTTCTTGCTTCAAATACCGATGCCATCGAGTTTTGGATGAATATTCCGAACGCCGGAAATACTCCGGGTGGAATGCTGCATTTTGACATGGGACGTATGTCCGAAGACGTTATCCCAGACGGCCATCTTGAAACCGAAGATAAGAATGGGAACGGCCGCTATGATCCGGGTGAGGACGTTGGTCTCGATACGATGCGTACTGACACGGAATCTATCGTTTTC
>DASTAO010000079.1:0-4801 GCA_035712525.1 Kapaibacterium sp. (SeqCode) | reverse complement strand
TCCATTTAATGTATGGCTCAAAGACATCGGTATCGTAATTCGAATACTTCTCCTGCATCACAGCGCAGACACGTTCGAATCCCATACCGGTATCGACATGCTTTGCCGGCAAGTCCTCGAGCGAACCATCGGCACGGCGGTTATGCTGGATAAAAACAAGATTCCAGATCTCGACAACATCCGGTGATCCGGCATTCACTAACGGGCCACCGGATCTATCGGAAGTTTTATCGTAATGAATTTCCGAGCAAGGACCGCAAGGGCCTGTCTCGCCCATTTCCCAAAAATTATCTTTAGCTCCGAATTTTTGAATATGCGTCGGATCGATATCGGTTACCGTTGCCCAAAGATTAGCTGCTTCATCGTCAGTTTCAAAAACTGTCGCATACAATCTAGTCTTATCAAGCTTCCAGACTTTTGTTAGTAATTCCCAAGCCCATTCGATCGCTTCTTTCTTGTAATAATCACCGAAGCTCCAGTTACCGAGCATCTCGAAGAGCGTGTGATGATAGGTATCGCGGCCGACTTCCTCAAGATCGTTATGCTTACCGGAAACACGGAGGCATTTCTGGGTATCGGCTGCCCGGGTGTATGGGCGTGTTCCTTCGCCAAGGAAAACATCTTTGAACTGGTTCATCCCGGCATTAGTAAACAGCAGCGTCCGGTCACCATGAGGAATAACCGGCGCACTCGGGACAATAGTATGACCCTTGCTTTTGAAGAAATCAAGAAAACTTTGTCGTATTTCGGCTGAAGTCATTATCGAATATTTCGAAAGAAGTTCTATAAAACAAAAAAGCGCCGAAACGTTGCTTCGGCGCTTCAGTTAAAATTTTAAGATTTAATTCAATATCTGTGTATGTAACGCGATCTCCTCAAGGACTGAACTTACTCGTAAACACTCACCAATATCACCATCGAACACTATACATTTGCCTTTAGTATGCACTTCCCAGGCACAGGCTTCGGCATGTTGGCCGCTGCAACCGGTTGCCTTGCAAAGCTGGGATATTACTTCGTCAAACGTATGATGGTCATCGTTGAAGAGCACCACCTTCGGAGGAATATCGATGGTGGTAATGATGTCCTCATCGAACATCGATTCCGTCAGCGTCTCACTCTTGATCGCGCTGCCCGATTGCCATAATATGGTCGCTAAATCCGTTATCATTTTCTGCTGGAGACTATAACACAAAAATTCTAAAAATGACTCAGATGAGTTTCCTCTAATATATCCAAACCGTAGGATTCTCATTTTACGTACCTATTAGTAATAACACGGATTCGTTGTTGACGCATTCTATACCCCGAAAGTTTGACTGCATTTAACTTATTTTGGAAAAGTAACTATATGACTCTAAAGAAAATACTAGGATTATTGCTTCTATCGGTTTCAATGTTCGCCTTTGGCTGTTCAGATGACTCGACAAGCTCCAGCGATCAAGCAACAGTGACAACCTCCACATCTATGCCATCCGGCACTATTACTGGTATTGCTTCGAAAGACCCAGCCATTGCTGCCGGTACAACTTGCGATTCGATCGTGGTTACAAGAGCTCGGATCGTCATTAGTGCAATGAAGCTTCATCATGATGAAGGCGATACTGCCGGCATGGGTACGATCAAAGCCGGACCATTCGTTGCCGAATGGGACTCCACGGGAGAGCAAATCATTTCCACGGTAACCATTCCGCCGGGTACTTATGACAGAATCAAATTCGAAATTCATAAGCTCGATGACAATAAAGATGCCTCATTGCTTAACGATTCGATCTTCGGTGACTTTGTTAACGGCGGACGCTATACTGCTATCATTGATGGCTGGTCATATGTCAATGGGGTAGCCTACCGCTTTCAGTTCAGAACTTCAAGAACAGAAAACGTAATGGTATTTCTAAATCCTTCGGTAACATTTGGAGCAGGACAAACTACAAACGTTGCACTCATCTTTGATCCAAAGATCGTCTTCGCCCGAGCCGGCCAGAGACCACTCGATCCAAGAGATACCGATAATGGCAAAGATATCGAAAAGTTGATCAAGGACGCCCTGAAGGCACTGAAAAAATAATATCGATTCCTAAGTCGATAGTGTGCTACAAAAAAAACGCCGGCGGTTGCCGGCGTTTTTTTATGCTTAAAACGTCGGTCTACTTCGCAGCCTTTACCACAGCGGTAAATGCTTCCGGGTTACGGACAGCGAGATCGGCAAGGAGCTTGCGGTTGATCGAGATGCCGCTCTTGGCAAGCTGGCCCATTAATTTGGAGTAGCTTGTTCCATTGAGACGAGCACCGGCATTAATACGGACGATCCAAAGCGAGCGGAAGTTGCGCTTGCGGGAACGGCGATCGCGGAAGGCGTGCTGGCGGGCTTTATCGATATGATGCTTCGCAACGGTTAATACGTTGCCACGCATTCCAAAAAAGCCTTTTGACTCTTGTAATAATTTCTTTTTCCGGCGTTTCGCAGCCGGGTGGTTAGTTGCCCTTGGCATAGTCTATTGTCCTTTTTTCAGATTTTTGTGATTGGAATGACACCGTAAGCATCTGAATCAGCTTCCGTTACCGGAAATGACCGCCTGCTTTGACCACAAGCGCTCTTCGGTGTCCTGATTTGAGCGGCTGTAAACAGCAAATTGCGAGAATTTAGTTCAAACTAAGTTGTGAAGAATCGGTGTATTATAGCCTTAGGGAATATGAAAATTTTCTAATTATTTAGAAGAACCTTACCAAAGAAAATACCTGTTTGATGGGTTCGTACCATCATCAGGCGTTGTCCGATGAGTATGCCCCCCGAAAAAATTTTATCCGCCTCATCGCTTTGCGTTGAGGCTGTATCGATAGGCTTCTTTGGAGCAACTACAATTTCTTGCCCTTGGTGGCGCCCGTGAAATCGGTGCCAATTCTTTTTTTTATCGTCTCGACGGCCATGGTCTGCTCGTCGATGCCGGTATGCACCCTGAAAAGACGGGGTGGGAAACCTTCCCTCAATCATCGCTCCTCGAACCCTACGGCGTCGATACCTTCGTTGTAACGCATGCTCATAACGATCATCTGGGCAGTGTTCCGTTCATGCTGCAATCCCAACCTCAGGCTCGGGTAATTGCAACTCCAGAAACGATCGAGATCGCTCGGATCATGCTGGCGAATTCCGTCAGTCTGATTCCAAAACAGCATCCTCAGGAAATTCTCGATAAGCTTCCCTTCTATAATGAAGAAAAGGTCGACGAGATCGTAAAGAACATCGAGCCTCGGCGTTTTAATCAGCCTTTCACGATCGGCAACCCTGATAACCCCATCACCATTACGCTCTATATGAGCGGTCATATTCTTGGCGCTGCTGGAATACTTATCGAACATGAAGGAAAACGAATGTTCCATACCGGTGATACCTCCCTTCATCCGCAGCAATTGATCGGTGGTGCCGATCTGCCCGAAGGTGAAGTTGATGTACTTATTACCGAGTGCACAAATGGCCGTGAGGATGCGTACTTAAGCCATTCAAGAGAGTTAGAACTTGAGCGATTCCTCACGACTCTCAACGAAACGCTTGTCGAAGGCGGCTCTGTCCTTATCCCCTGCTTCGCTCTCGGTAAAATGCAGGAAGCATTACTGATGCTTTCTGATGCAATGAAATCCAAGAAGATACCCACCGTCGATATTTATACCGGCGGCATGGGTCGGCTTGTTAGTGAGATCTATGACAAGAATCCATATAGTCGTTCGAGGCTTCGCAGCGATGAAGTCCTCGGCGATATACCACAGAATCTTATACCAAGACGCGACGGACTGTTTGGTGCAAAGTTCTTTAAGGTACCCAGTATCGTGTTAGCAACAAGCGGTATGATGCAGGAAGGAACATCCAGTTATCTGTTAGCGCAGCGTTGGCTTCGCCATGAAAAATTTGCGATCTGCTTCATAGGTTATACCGATCCTCGTACTCCTGGCTATGTTGTTTCTCATGCCGAACGCGGCACGAGAATAAAATTTGGCTCGATGAAACGTGAAGTGCCGGTCAGGGCTCGTATCGAGCGATTCCGCTTCAGTGCTCATGCCCGGCGTGAAGAATTGCTGGAGATCGCAACCCGCCTCAATCCGAAACACGTCATCCTTACCCATGGCGATGTCGTTGCGATGAATACCTATAGCGAAGCATTGCTCGAACGACTTCCGAATATCAGGATCAGCGCGCCGGAAGTTGGAAAATGGTACAATTTGTTATAAGCTGCCCGCCCTGTATAGAATTCAAATCCTTAAAAAACAAAAGCTCCGGGTGTGAGAGAGTTGTGCCGGAGCTCCTTTGAGTTGTGTTGTGTCTTAATGGTTGGGAGTTTGTCCCTATGAAACTATACATCTATACGACACCCGAAACGAATGTTACAGTGGGTCATAAAAAAGTAACCATTTCGTAATCTATGAAAATCTATTCATTTACCTTGGGTTTGTGAAGCCATTTCTGGCTCAATTTTCAAAGAAGAACACACATCCCTGTCATTCTGAGCAAAGCGAAGAATCTCTTTACATTCGCGAAAACCTTGAGGGATTCTTCACTCCGTTCAGAATGACGAACTGGATAACCCCGCTCAACTTTCCCCGCTTACCCCTCATTTATCCGTAAATTTGCTCCGATCATTAATCTATTTTACAAATGAGATCACGTTTCTACTTGTGTTTTGTCGTTGTGCTTTCTGCGTTTTACCTTTGTAGCTGCGCGAAAAACGATTCTGTCGAATCCACGGCAGGCAATTTTTTGGCTACCATTAAAGAAGGTAACATGGATAAAGCGTATGATATGACTTCTGCT
>DASTAO010000078.1:0-3337 GCA_035712525.1 Kapaibacterium sp. (SeqCode) | reverse complement strand
CCTTCTGTCGGATGCAGAGGCGGTATTTGAAATGGAATCCGATCCAGAAGTCATGCGATACATGCACTCCGGTGTTACTCGGACTCTTGAAGATGCACAGGAAACGATTAGCAATATCCGGCGCCGATATTCTGAAGATGGTATCGGCAGATGGGTTGTAATTGAAAAGAATAGCGGCGATTTCATTGGTATAAGTGGTCTGCGAATTGTTGATGAACTTCGCAATGGCCACGAGAATTATCATTCACTCGGATATCGTTTCATCAAACGATATTGGGGTAACGGTTATGCGACCGAAGCCGCAAAAGCGGCACTTCAACACGGCTTTGAAACAATGGAGCTATCCGATATTTATGCAGTTGCCATGCCTGAAAATATTGCATCACGGGCAGTACTGGAGAAATGTGGACTCAGGTTTGTTAATGAATTCGATTATCATGGAAGACAGGAGACCTGGTATGAAATTTCAAAAGCCGATTGGCTAAAGCTACAACCTAAGCCATGAAAATATTTGCTGAAACCGAACGTCTTATTCTGCGCGAGATCCTTCCTATAGACGATGAAGGAATGTTCGAGATGGACTCCGATGCGGAAGTTCATACATATCTTGAAGAATCCGTCACAACGATCGAAGAGTCACGGAATATCATCGAGTTGATCAGGCAGCAATATATCGAACGGGGAATCGGGCGTTGGGCGATGATCGAGAAGGCGACCATGAAGGGTATCGTTGTGGGTGGATGAATTACAAAAGACGGATTGGCTGAAAAAACAATGAAAGTGATCGTAACCGGGGTGACCGGAATGGTAGGTGAAGGCGTCATGCATGAATGCCTCCTCGATAGCAGCATCGAAGAAGTATTGGTGGTTGGTAGACGCCCATCAGGATTTTCACACCCAAAATTAAAAGAGCTCGTTGCGCCGGATATGTTCGATCTTTCGGCAATCGAATCGAACCTTTCCGGCTATGATGCCTGCTACTTCTGCCTTGGTGTTTCAAGTATCGGAATGAGCGAAGAAGATTATCGGCATATCACCTACGATCTGACGATGAACTTTGCGAAGACGTTGCTGTCACGAAACCCCGCCATGAGCTTTTGCTACGTTTCCGGAAAATCGACCGATGGTTCAGAGAACGGCAAACTGATGTGGGCCAGAGTAAAAGGGAAGACCGAGAATGATCTGATCAAGTTGGGATTCAAGCAAGCCTTTGCTTTTCGTCCTGGAATAATGGAGCCGACACTCGGATTAAAAAATACTCTCAAAGGATATAAATTTCTTTCCTGGTTGATCCCGATCCTAAGAGTGATCTATCCGAGCGGTATCTCGACTCTTGCTGCAGTCGGCAGGGCAATGATCAATGTGACGCGCCATGGTTATCCGAAGCAAGTGATGGAAGTGGCAGATATCAAAGCAGCAGCATCGAACGAATAGTGCAGTATCGGAAAATAGATTATCAGCAATCGTTAATCTGCAGCAAGTATCTTGGGTACTTGTATGACTTATCGAATCCATCGGCCGATAGTTGTTTTTATTGCTGCCTTCCGAAAGGGACCATTTGTATTATCATATGCTTGAAGGGATCCTATGCTGTTTTAAAAACCGGGAGTTGGAAGAAGCAGCCGCCCGCAACTGTCTTCGGCCTAATCAAGCAGCAGCAACATCTGATGATGTCCCCACAGTATCGTGAAATTACCATCGGATTTTATCCTCACGTCTTTCAAGAGTTGATTGCTGAAAGCATGTCAGCTCTTTCCAGCGAAGTCACGACTGATCTTTTGGATCTTGTTGGTCGGCGACGTGCCGAGCAACTACTTGCAGGCCTTTCGCTCGCAACATCTGATCAAGAGCTGATAAAAAGTATTGAGAAATTTCTCCATAGCCAGCTTAACGCACAAAAGAAGGATGCTCGGCTCTATGCTGCTCATGAATTAATATCTTCTTCGTTGATTCATTCGGTAAATGCCCTGTGTAACGATCTTAATCTCTCAGCTTCAAGGCTTCGCGAGCTATACCGTGATAAAGTTGGTTTTACCCCCAAGGAAGCCATCCGAATTGCCCGCATTAAAAAAGCACTTGAGCGTTCGATCGATTCCGAAGAGCGCCTAACCGATCTTGCCTATGATCTAGGCTATTTCGACCAGTCCCATTTCATCCATGATTTCCAAAGTCTTATTGGCCTGACCCCAAAACAATATTTCAAAAATCCCAACCTCACCAGCGATTTTTACAATTATTCCAGGCTGCAATTAAGTAGTTTTGTATCCTGATCTTGCATGAAAACTGATCGTTTTATCTTCTGGCTTGGAGTGTTCACACTCCTTCTTTGTAGCTCCGCCTTTTCTCAAAGCAAGCGGGTGGCTATTACCATTGATGATGTTCCATTTGAAGGCAAGGAAAGTATTCCGTTTGATTCGACGTGGAAAACAAACCTAAGAATGCTATCTGGCATTCACAAAGAGCATACTCCGGTGACAGCTTTTATTACCGGCCTGCAATACTATAAATCCAAAGCCAGCCTCGATCTGCTATACTTTTGGGTAGAGGATTCGTTGGTGACACTTGGTAACCATACCTATAACCATATTGATCATTCAAAAACCGATCATGCTACTTTTGTTAAGGAGGTAAATGGTGCCGATGAGATAATTCGGCATCATCCGGCTCGTGGCAGCAAACCGCTGAAATATTTCCGCTTCCCCTATAATGCACTTGGCAAAGATAGCATGGATCAGGCCGACAAAAAGAAATATCTCGACTCATTGCAGTATATCATTACTCCTTTTACAATAGAAACTTCCGATTATATTTTCAACGAAGTCTATGAACATGAAATATCGATAGGCCATAAGAAAGCTGCAGATTCTGTAATTATAAAATATCTCGCCTTCTCTGCTGCTGTAATAGATACTATGGAGCACAGTTGCAATGAACTCTATGGCAGGCAGATATCTCACATCTTCTTATGCCATGACGTACCGCTTAACGCTGCTTGCTATCACGAGCTCATCGATCTCTTCAGAAGCAGAGGATATTCGTTTATATCGCTCGATGAAGCACTGAACGATCCGTTATATGCCAGCACAAATTATTATTATGGTCGTTACGGAATTTCATGGCTATACCGCTGGATAGCCGATCCGGCAAAACGCAGACAGTTTCAACGACGCGAGCCTGATCCGGATATGAATATCTATCATGAATATCAACGCCTGCAAAAGAATTGAGATGAAGTATTACGCCTTTCTGCTTCTTGCCTTTTTTTCGATTTGCTGCTCCTCGCCCCAAAAGCCGAGATATCTATTCTTTCTTCATAATATGTATCTTGAGCTCTTTC
>DASTAO010000077.1:0-3387 GCA_035712525.1 Kapaibacterium sp. (SeqCode) | reverse complement strand
CGTTCAGGAGTTGCGACGGCAGCCACCTTTTCGCCAACGATCGTTTCCCAATTAGTTAGGGCATCATATCGCTTTACCTCGTCATTGAGATTATAGCTCTTAAGGGTATCGGCGAGTACTGTGGTGAGTGTTTTTGGAAATCTCATCGCTGCAAAAATACAACTAAGAGGAATGGCGAGATCAGGATTGGATAATTCCAGTATCAACCGTAAATATCTTCCCGTCGCCTTCGATCGCTAACCTATCGAATGATTCTCTCGTAGTCGAAGTAATGAAGACCTGCCCATAAGAACCACTGGAAATAAGTAACAATAATTGCTGAGCTCGCTCAGCATCAAGTTCGCTAAAGACATCGTCGAGCAAAAGAATGGGCGTCTCACCCGTCGCATCGAAGAGATATTGAAATTCAGCAAGCTTCATCGAAACAAGCAGTGTCTTATGCTGCCCCTGTGAAGCAAAGCGTCGGGCTTCCCTACCATCATCGATATATAGCAGTAACTCATCTCGATGAGCACCGGCAAGCGTAGTTCCACGACGCAACTCTTCCGATTCATTACTCTGAAATCCTCTCTCGAGTAAAGCTCTAAAATCAGTAACTGACTCTTCGAGTCCCATCGGTAAATATTTAAGTGACGGGACTTCTCTTCCGCCCGATAGATCACTATAACATTGCTCAAGAAATGGTCGAAACTCTTCGATGAATGTCGAACGGCGGGACATGATTCGTGCCGAGCGTTCGGTCACAACTTCCGTCCAGGGCGCAACAAGCTGTCTGGCACTAGTAACTGAAAGTCCACGCTGACGGCAATCGGCAAGCAATGAATTACGATGCTTGAGCGCTTTACGAAGTTCGATCTCATCTTCAAGATATAAACTGCTTGCCTGCGATAGAACGATCGAAAGAAACCGACGGCGTTCTTCCGGAGAACCACTTGTAATTATCTTATCATCCGGAGTAAGCGCAACGATCGGAATACGACCGATCAGATCGCTGGAGCGACGAAGCTTATCGTTATTAAGAGTAATGGTCTTGCGAGCCGGTGGCCCTGCTTTCCATTCGATCGTTACATGAAGCGGCACATCGTTATCCGAAAGAAAGCGGGCATCGATGGAATACCCCGAAGCTGCTGTAGATACCAGGACGGCATCGGAGGCATTAGTAAAACTTTTAGTAAGCGCCGTTACGGAAAGCGCTTCAATGATGGTAGTCTTCCCGGCTCCATTTGCACCGATAAAAATATTGAAATGCGAACCAAGTTCGGTGAGCGTTGTACTATTGTGGTTACGAACGGAGGAAATATGTAGTTCGGTACAACGCAAGAATGGTACGATTAAACGGCAGAAAGATTATACCGATAACCTAACCGGCATTACGAGCATCAGTACTTCGAAATTCGATTGCTTGGCTGGCTCGATGATAACAGCACGAGTCGGTGTCGAAAATTTCAACAAGACATCATCACTATCAATATGAGCGACAGCCTCTTCAATGAATTTTCCATTGAAACCGATCAGCAGATCATCATTGGAATAATCACAAGGAATATGCTCTTCGGCGTTCGACCCCTCATCAGCGTTATCTGCTAAGATAGAAAGGTCATCTTTCTTTAACTGCATCCGGATCTGACGAGTATCTGGGTCGGCAAAGATCATAACGCGCTTATTTGAAGAAAGCAAAGCTGGCCGAGCTACCGTAAGTGACTTCTCGTTCTCACGAGGAATTACAGCCTCATAATTAGGATACTGCTCGTCGATCAGGCGGGAAAGAATAGAGATAGAATCATTCTTAAATTCGATCTGGGTAGCACTGAAGTTGATCGTGACTTCCCCATCGTCGCTAAACGACTTAGCAACCAAATTAACGGCTTTAGCCGGCACAATTACATCGCGTTCGCCTTCACTCTTCAGATCAGGATTTGTGATCTTTACCAAGCGGTGGCCATCGGTAGCAACGCAGGTTGTACCATCCGGTGAGAACTGGAACAACAAGCCCATCATCGCAGCCCGAAACTCATTGGAGCTTGCGGCAAAAATCGCCGTCGAGATCATCTTCTTCAGGTCGCTGGCCTTCGCCGTGATTGAGCCTTCAGGCTTAAACTCCTGGCGCATATCCGGCAACTCCGTCTCAGCAAATGTCGCCATGCTATAATTACCCTGGGCGCTCTGAAGCTGTAAACGGCGAGTTGTTTTGTCGAGCGAAGCGTTCAGGTCCCCATCAGGCAACGAGCGAATGATCTCGGAAAGACGCTTAGCATTGGCAGCCAAAACCCCGTCGGTTTTCGCAGCAACTTCAATGGAAGCCCTGACACTTACTTCGAGATCAGTAGCCATTAAAGTAAGTTTTTTAGCCTTCAGCTCAAGTTGAATGTTTTCAAGCTGTTGAAGGGTTGAGCGTGACGGAACAACGGCTGTTACCGTTGGTAAAATTTGCTGTAGATCGCCAATGCTTGCTGAAAATTTCATCGTGGTTTAGATGAGAATTTGGGATGTAGTCTAAAATGCAAACTTACGATTTTTTTGCTTTCGAGACCTGGGAATTCGAAAAATGTGGATAGCTGATTTTGTGTATTAACTACGCACACTCCATGCACAGGTTGTCCACTATCCTATAGTTTCAGATCGGCCAGCACGTCCACAATTACTTCTTTTGCAAGGGACAATACGGTCGATTCTTTGAAATCATTACAGATAATCTGTGCCCCGATAGGTAGCCCATTTCTATCCAGGCCAACCGGAATACTGGCAGCCGGTGATCCCGAGATATTTGCGCTCACGGTAAAGATATCATTCAAATACATCGAAAGCGGATCGGTCGTCTTCTCGCCTAATTTAAATGCCGTTGTTGGCGTCGTTGGAGTCAGAATGGCATCGACTTTCTTAAAAGCCGATGTGAAATCACTCTTTACAAGACGACGAACTTTCTGTGCCCTCTTATAATAAGCATCGTAGTACCCGCTTGAAAGCACATAAGTGCCGAGCATAATGCGACGCTTAACCTCAGTGCCAAATCCTTCTGAACGCGACTTAACATAGGTGTCATTCAGTGACGCAGCATTAGGCGTCCTATATCCATATCTAATACCATCAAATCGAGCA
This sequence comes from Kapaibacterium sp. (SeqCode), assembly GCA_035712525.1. Taxonomy (GTDB): domain Bacteria; phylum Bacteroidota; class Ignavibacteria; order Palsa-1295; family Palsa-1295; genus JAFDZW01. The sequence goes on along the minus strand of DASTAO010000077.1, from coordinate 291 downwards.
AGGTTGCTTGATGCCTCTGCTGTTGTCAGGATATAATAGACGGCGATCGAATACTTCGTATGCGGCATTGATATCGGCACCAGAGTACATCCTGCCTTTTGTAATTTGGATTTTACTCCTTCGATAGCTTCACGGATATCCGGATCAATGCCATCGCCGAAATACTCTTCCGGAATTCCGATGCGCAATCCCTTCACGTCTGTTGAAAGTCCTTTGCTATACTCTTCAGTGGGTACATTGGCAGATGTCGCATCGTGCTCATCATAGCCGGCCATAACCTCAATCGCTTTA